>CAZIRH010000222.1:0-8139 GCA_964541065.1 uncultured Solibacteraceae bacterium | reverse complement strand
TTCTGGAAGCCCCTACAGGTCGTAGTCGGGACGGGAATCCCCTCCTCATCTTCCTGCTCCCTGCCGCCATTCTAGCCCTGCCACCGCCCAGGGGCCGAAAAAAGTCCGCCGCTCCCACCCTGCGGCATAGAGTGGCATAATGTGGTATGGCATAGGATGGGTCCGCCTCACCAGCCTGCTCACCCCGCTCCCTACGTGCCCTTCCGCACCTTCCTGACTGCCCTGGAAGGACTCCAGGCGGGCCTGCCCAATCAGGTTGACCGCTCCCTGTGGCCATCGCTGTCGGGGGCCGCGCAGGGCCAGTTGCTGGCCGCCTTCCGCTTCCTGGCGCTGGTGGACGAAGACCACCGTCCCACCGCCGTGCTCCGCGAGCTGGCCGCCGCGCCTGAAACCCGCCAGCGCGTGCTCCGCCGCGTCGTCGAGAAGGCCTATCCCGAGCTGCTCGCGCTGGAGTTGACTCGCACCTCCCCGCGGCAGCTCGAAGAGGCCGTACGCCGCTACGGCTACAGCGGGGCCACCCTGCGCAAGGCCGTTTCCTTCTTCCTGCAAGCCGCCAGCTACGCGGAGCTGCCCATGTCGGTGCTGCTGCGCAAGAAGACCCGCCGCGGCGGCACGCGGCGCGCCGCGCCCCGCCACGCGCCCGCGAAGACCGCCACCGGTGAATCCAGGAGCCTTCGGCTGCGCAGCGGCGGCACGCTGACGCTGCTCATGGACCTCAAGTTCCCTGAGCTCAGCCGCGAGGACCGCGAGTTCGTCTTCGGCCTGCTGGACGAAATGGCGGCCTACGAGCGGGACTCCGGGGCCGGCTGAGGCGCGCAGTCGTTTGCGGCAGTATGATCGTTAGCGGAGGAATCGAACACCATGGCAAGGCAACTGCGCGTGGGGTTGGTCGGATGCGGCTTCATGGGCCGCGCTCATTCCAACGCCTACCGGAGACTGAACAACTTCTTCCCCGTCGAGCACCGCGCGGTGTTGAAGGTCATTTGCGACGTGGAGGCGGCCAAGGCGCAGAAGTTCGTGGAGACCTGGGGCTACGAGCGCGCCGAGACGGACTGGCGCAGGATGGTCGAGGCGCCCGACGTCGACCTGGTCGATATCTGCGTGCCCAACGTCGCCCACCGTGACATCGCCATCGCGGCGGCCGAGAACGGCAAGATGGTGTGCTGCGAGAAGCCGCTGGCCATGAACGCGGCCCAGGCCGAGGAAATGGTGGCCGCGGTGGAGAGCGCCGGCGTGGCCAACATGGTGTGGTTCAACTACCGGCGCGTGCCCGCCCTCGCGCTGGCCCGGCAGATCATCGACGAGGGGCGCATCGGCCGCCCGTTCCACTACCGGGCCACCTACTTGCAGGACTGGACCATCTCCCCGGACGTGCCCCAGGGCGGCGACGCCCTCTGGCGCCTGGACCTCCGCGTGGCCGGCTCGGGCGTGACCGGCGACCTGCTGGCTCACTCCATCGACACGGCCATGTGGCTCAACGGCGCCATCACGCGCGTGGTGGCCAAGACCGAGACCTTCGTAAAAGAGCGCCTGCACGCCGTAACCGGCAAGGTGGAGCCTGTGGACATCGACGACGCCTGCATGTTCCTGGCCGAGTACGCCAACGGCTCGATGGGCACCTTCGAATCCACCCGCTACGCCCGCGGCCGCAAGAACTTCAACACGCTCGAGCTCAACGGCGCCGACGGCAGCCTGTACTTCGATCTGGAAGAGCCCGAGTATCTACAGTTCTTCGAGTACCGGCAACTGCAATCGGGCAAGAAAACCGAATCGCACCTCACCGGCTGGCGCAAGATCCACACCACGAACTCCGAGCACCCGTACATGAAGTACTACTGGGTCCCCGGCACCTGCATCGGCTATGAGCACACGTTTCTGAACGCGCTGGCCGATTTCGTCATGGGGCTCGAATCCGGCCAGCCCGCGCAGCCGGACTTCCGCAGCGCGCTGGCGACGCAGAAGGTCTGCGACGCCGTCCTGGAGAGCGCGCGGACCGGACAGTGGATGGATACGGGGCTGTAGGGAAGAGACGGGGCGCTCGGCTAAGCGGCCTTAGGGGCGAGGCATGCCTCGCCCTGCGCTCACAGCTCCAGCGCGCAGGCCAGGTTCTGGCTGAGGACACTGTGTGGGTCGGCGGCCAGCGCTTCGAACTCAGCCTTTGTGTACACCAGGGTGTCTGTGGGAATCATGGCCGAGTGAATCTGATACCGGCTGCGCTCCAGCAGGTCCGCGAACTCCCTCTCCACCACCACGACCACGTCCGCATCGCTGGCCGCCGTCCAGTTCCCGCGCACCAGGGAGCCGATCAGGAAGATCCGCAGGATGTCGGGGTGCGCGAGGCGCACCGCCGCGGCCGCCCGGCGCAAGTCGTCGAGCACCGCGGCGCGGTCAAGAAATCGTACTTCGGCAGAAACTGAGGATGCTTCGGGCATCGGCCAGCAAACGCTCGCTGGTTCTCGCACTGAAGTAGTCGGCCGGGGCGCCGGCCGCAAACCCGTTCGGGTAGCGCGCTGTCACGTACACTTGGTCTAGCTCACGCGCCGCCTCGATCAGCGGCTCGGAAATCTCCAGGCCGGACAGGCGCAGAATGCTGAGGATCGAGTGCCCCCGCGCGCTGCCGTGGTGGGACTCAACCAGAGCCTTGACCGCCTTCTCGGCGCTTTGCTGCGCGCCGAAAGCCGCCCACTCGTGGTACCCGGCACCGGCCGCATGCTCGGCCGCCTCCAGATCCCGCTCCCCCTGTCTGAGCCAATCCGCCGCCCGGTTCACAACTCAACCCCGCCTAAGTGTAGCACCCTCGGAGGCGGAGTTTGTTTCCCAGGCGACGCTCGGACTGAGGCTTCAATTCTGAGATAATGACCGTGCTGCACATTACGGCGTGAAAGCCGGAGAGTCTCAACCGGTAGAGGAGAGCGATGATGGTGAGGAGAACCGAATTGGTTTCACGGCGACGACTCCTGAAGACTGCGGCCCAGGCCGGCGCCCTGGTCCTGGCGCCCCAGGTTATCCCCGGCTCCGTGCTGGGCAAGAACGGGGCGGTGCCCCCCAGTGACCGAATCGCGCTGGGCGGCCTCGGGATCGGCAACCGGGGAGCCGGCGTCCTGCGATCCTTCCTGAGTGAACCGGACGTTCAGTTCCTGGCGATCTGCGACGTCAGGAACGAGCGGCGCGAAGCCATCAAGACGATGGCCGACCAGAAATACGGGAACCGCGATTGCGCCATGTATAGCGATCAGTACGAGCTGTGGGCCCGCAAGGACATCGATGCCGTGCTCATCGCCACCGGCGACCGCTGGCACACCCTGCTTTCGATCCAGACGGCCAGGTCCGGCAAAGACGTCTACTGCGAGAAGCCCTGCTCGATGACCATTGCCGAGAGCCGGGCGCTGGCCGACACCTTCCAGCGCCTCGGCCGCATCTACCAGGCCGGCACGCAGCGGCGCAACGGCGCCAACTTCGTGTACGCCGTCCAACTGGCCCGCAGCGGAAAGCTGGGCCGGCTCCCCACCCTCCACGCCGAGGTCGGCCCTGGAGACCGCTGGGCCCCCAGAACGACCCACGACTGGCTGCCCGCCGAGCCCGAGCCGCCCCAGCAGGTGTGCGATTGGGACCGCTGGCTGGGGCCGTCTCCCTGGCGGCCATACAATTCCCAATATGTGCAGGGCCGCTGGCGTGGCTACTTCGACTTCCACGGCGGCGGCATCCTGGAATGGGGCTCGCACACCGTCGATCTCTGCCAGTGGGCCGGCGATGTCGATGAGACTGCCCCCGTCGAATACGAGCCCCATGGCATGGGCTCCAACACCCCTTACTCGATCGACTGTCGCTATGCCAGCGGCCTGAGACTGGTGATGCGCGATAGCGGCTTCCTGGGACTGGGGAGCTGCCATATCCGGTTCGAAGGGGATGCCGGTTGGATCGAGACGGCCGACGGCGGCAAGATTGAAGTGTCTGAGAATCTGCGCGCCGAGCTCCCGGCCATCTCGCCCGAGGAAGTCCGGGCAGCAACGGCCAATCACGTGCGGGACTTCCTCAACTGCGTCAAGTCCCGGCGCCAGCCCCGGTCCAGCGCCCTGGCGGCCTCCCAGGCCCATATCGCCTGTCATGCGGCCTACATCGCGTTCCAACTCGGCCGTAAGTTGACTTTCGATCCGGCGACCGACACCTTCGCTGGCAATGACGAGGCTAACCGCATGCGGTCGCGGGCGATGCGGGAACCTTGGCGGCTCTAGGAAGGAGATGCGGAACATGCCTCAAGCTAAGCCACAGCCCGAGCGCAAGGTGATCGCGCCGATGGTGGACGAAAAATACGGCGGCTCCGCGCAGATCATGGCGCTGGAGCCCGCCAAACTGATCGCGATTCTCCAGGAGCCGGGGGCGTCGGTCTATGCCAGGGCCAAGGCCTGCCAGCGACTGGCCGTGGTTGGCGACAAGTCCGCGGTGCCGGCGCTCGCCGCGCTGCTGGCGGACCCGCGGTTGGCGCATTACGCCCGCTTCGGCTTGGAGCCAATTCCCGATCCGTCGGCGGATGATGCTCTGCGCGACGCGCTGAAGAAGCTCAAAGGAACACTGCTGGTGGGCGTCATCAACTCGGTCGGATACCGCCGGGACGCCAAGGCGGTGGGAGCCCTGGCTAAGTTACTGTATGACGGCGACAGCGAGATCGCCCAGGCGGCTGCGGCGGCGCTGGGACGCATCGGTGGTCCCCAGGCCGCCAAGATACTTGAGCAGGAGCTGGATCGTGGGAAAGCACCTGTCCGCCCGGCCGTGGCGGACGCCGGCCTGGTGTGCGCGGAAGGGCTTCTGGCCCAGGGCCAGCGCAAGCAGGCCCTCACGCTCCTCGAGGCGCTGACCCGCGCCGACTTGCCCACGCCCGTGCGGGACGCGGCCACGCGCCAGATTGTTGCCGCGGCAGCCCGGGACGCCGCCGATCAAGAAGCCAAGGAGGGCTTCCGGCCTCTCTTCAACGGCCGGGATCTGGGCGGCTGGGACGGCGACCCGCGCCTGTGGAGAGTAGGCGACGGCGTCATCGTCGGCTCCACCGAGGGCGTGACGTTGCAGGGCAATTCGTTTCTCATCACCAGGCGGGCCTTCGGCGATTTTCACCTCAAGGCGCAGGTGAAGCTTCGCAACCACAACAGCGGCATTCAGTTCCGCAGCGAGGCGCTGCCGGACTGGGGCGTGCGGGGGCTCCAGGGGGACATGGCCGAGAATAACCACTGGGGCTCGGTGTACGACGAGCGGGGCAAGCGCGGCATTCTGGTCAACGGCTGGAGCGGCAAAGCCGAGAAAGTCGTGCGGGCGAGCGACTGGAACGACTACGAGATTCTCTGTGACGGCGATTTCATCCAGCTCAGAGTGAACGGCGTGGTCACGGCCGAGCTGCGCGATACGGCACGGATGAGCGGCGTCATCGCCCTCCAGCTCCACCGCGGGCCGGCGATGGAGGCGCAGTTTCGCAACTTGAGGATCAAAGTCCTGCGCTGAGAAGGCGGCTGGCCGGCCGCTCGGCGAGCCGCGCCAGCCGGCGCACGGTCTCGACGATTTCGTCTTCGGTGGTGCGCGGGTTGATGGTGCACAGCCGCAGCGCGGTGCGCCCGCGGAGCACCGTCGAGGTCAGCACCGCGTAGCCGTCGGCCAGCATCTCGCCCACCAGCCGCTGGTTGACGGCTTCCTCCTGGTCGGGGGAAAGGCCCGGCGCCACGAACCGGAACGACACGATACCCAACTGCGCCGGGGTCACTATCTCGAAGCAGCCGACTGCGCGCAGCTCCTGCTCGGCCCGCTCCGCCAGCCGCAGCCCCCACGTCACCGCCTCGCGAAACGCCGCCAGCCCGAAGACCTTGATGGACATCCACAGCTTCAGCGCGCGGAAGTTGCGCGTCAACTGGACGCCCCGGTCGCAGAAGTTCACCTCCTCTTCGGAGCGGTGCACGTCGCGCAGATACTCGGGCAGGATACGGAAAGTGTCCTTCAACCACTGCTCCTCGCGCACCAGGGCGCAGCCGCTCTCGAAGGGCTGGAAGAGCCACTTATGCGGATCGAGCGAGAGCGAATCCACCAGCTCCAGCCCTGCGAGCAGCGCGCGTCCTTCTGCGGTGATGGCGGCCGCCGCGCCGTAGGCGCCGTCCACGTGCAGCCACAAGCCCTCCTGCCGGCAGAAGCGCGCCAGCTCGCCGAGCGGATCCACCGCCCCGGTATTGGTGGTGCCGGCGTTCGCCACCACCGAGAACGGTCGCCGGCCCGCCGCGCGGTCGGTGGCGACCTCGCGCCGCAGCGCGCCCATCTCCAGCCGGAAGCCCTCGTCCGAGGGCAGGCGCGTGAGCTGCGCGATCGAGAAGCCAAGCACCCGCAGGGCACGCTCGATTGAAGAGTGCGTCTGGTCGGAGAAGTAGACGACCGCGCCGGTCATCTCATCCGCGAGCCGCACGTGGCGCGCCGCAGCCAGGCAGGTGAGGTTCGCCATCGACCCGCCGCTCACGAACAAGCCGCCGGCGCTCGCCGGCAGCCCGCACAGCTCGCGCAGCCAGTCCACGGTGACCAGCTCGAGCTGGGCCAGCGCCGAACCCGCGAACCACGTGCCCACGAACCCGTTGAAGCCGCTGGCCAGCGCATCGGCCATTGCCCCCACGAAGTTGCTGGGGCTGGGCACGAAGCCAAAGAAGCGCGGATGATCGACGCGCATGACGCTCGCGAAGACACGCTCGCGCAGGAACCGCACCACTTCGGCCGCATCCGTCCCCTGCTCCGGCGGCGGCTCGCGCAGCAGAGCCTCGAGCGCCGCCCGCTCGGCGCGGTGCGCCGGCGATTCCGCGGGCAGCTTCTCGAAGTGCTCGACGATGGCGTCCACCACCAGGTACCCGAGCGCGCGCATCTCCTCGCGGCTCAGCTCCAGCCGTCCCGGTCCCGTCATGTCAGTGCTTCTCGAAAGAGTGTACGGCCTCGAAGACCGTCTTGGCCGCCCGCCGCCGCACGATGATGAGCGGTACCCGGTCGGCGGGGTCCCGTCCGGGTGCGACGCCGGTGAAGACCTCGGTATCAGGGGCGCCCTTCATGCGGATGGTCAGCCGCGCGCCAGCGGATTCCCATCGCACCCAGAAATCCCCGTCCGCGCGGCCGTGGTGGACCTGCTCGAGGTGCTGGTAGCCGTTGGTGGCACCCAGGGGCGTCGCGCGCGGGCTCAGGCTCGCGGAGGTGGTCAGTTGTCCCGCCGCGTGGAACGCCCAGTCGTAGGTATGCTCAAGGGCGGAGGCGCACTCGAAGCGGTCGGCGATCTCACCGGCACGCACGGTGAGCGTGCGGCGCAGCGTCACGCCAGGGTAGGCTGAGCCGGCGGAGGCCGCCAGCGTGGTGGCGCCGCCCTCGACCGTCCACTTCTCGAGCGCGCCGTCGGCCGCCTCCTGCACCCGCTCGTCCACCGCCACGGTGTTGTGCGCGATGGTGCTGCGGTACCACTCCCGGTGCAGCGGCACGCCGTAGCGGATCGATCCCGCATCCAGCCCGAACAGCCGCCCCGCGCCGAAGGTCACGATGTTCAGCTTGTCCGGATGCCCGTGCCCGCCGCCGTGCCGGCCGAAGCGCACCGCCACGGTGAGCGGTCCCGGCGCGCGCAGCAGCGCGAAGCCCGCATCCTTGAACAGCACGCTGTCCACCGGGATCGTCGGCCCGGCCGGAGCTTCCTCGACGCCGTAGAGCAGCGCCTGCAAGGAATCCCGGCCGGTGGCCGCCGCCAGGCGCCCATAGGCCGGCAGACGCCACCGCGCGTACGCGATCTCGTAGAGCGGCCCCAGCCCGCGGACGTTGCCGCCCGCGCTGTCGTTGAACCCGGGCGGATCGCCGTCGGGCAGCGCCAGCGCCAGCGGGGCGTCGTAGAGCGCGCGGTAGCGTTCGCTGTAGAGATCGATGCCCGCGTGCCGCGCCGCCTCGGCCAGCGGCCACAGTGCCTGCATGGTGTAAGCGTGGTAGCCCAGCGAGCCCTCCCACCATAGGCCCTCTTCAGTGACGCCCCGGGCGATCTGCGCGCGGAAGCCGCGCTCCGCGTCCTCGATGGCCTCCCGCGCCAGCTTCTGGCGCCCGGTGGCAAATCCCGCCACCCCCACCGCGCTGTTCTTCCAACACTGGAGGTTGTGGATGCCCATC
>CAZIRH010000221.1:0-8154 GCA_964541065.1 uncultured Solibacteraceae bacterium | reverse complement strand
GGCACCAGGAACAGCACCGCCAACGCAAGCAGCGTCGAGAGCGCCAGGAACCGCACGAGGCCGCGCTCCTTGAGCCGGCGGCAGGCTTCCAGAAAACGCGGGGGAGGCCGGCGCCCCCACAGGCCGAGCAGCAGCAGGTCCGCGTAGTCGAAGCGCAGTCGGCGCAGGGCCCGTTCCAGGCTCGGGCCGATCAGCGACGCCATCCGCGAGTACGATTGCACGACCAGGACAAAACGCTGGCGCTCCGCGGCCAGGTTCCTCAGGCCTTCCGCGAACGCCCGGCGCCGGTAGGTGCCCCAGTAGAAGTAGTTGACGCCCTGCTCGAAGGCGCGCTCGAGCGCCGCCGCGGGGACGCCGAAAGTCGAGGCCACGCCGAGCCGGCCCACTTCCAGCCCGGTGCGGCCGAGCACGGTCCGCTGGAAAGATCCCATGCCGCCTATTAGATCACTGTGCGATGCTATCTAGCAGGAGGGGACATGGAGGACCCGACGCGCCGTGAGCTGCTGGGGGCTTCGCTCGTCGCCCTTGGCGCGGCACGCGAGCCCGAGCGAGCCGTGCCGACCATGCGCCGCAAAGACTTCGAGCCGGCCTACCTACGTCTGGAACGAACCGGCGAGCTGGCCGAGCGGGCCCGCGCGCTGTGGGCCATCTACAAGAGCTGCCGGCTGTGCCCGCGCCAGTGCGGGGTGAACCGGCTGAAGGGCGAGAAGGGCGTGTGCCAGGCCACCTCGCGGGTGAAGGTCAGCTCGGCGCACCCGCACTTCGGCGAGGAGAAGCCGCTGGTGGGCCGCGGCGGCTCGGGCACCATCTTCTTCAGTCACTGCAACCTGCGCTGCTGCTTCTGCCAGAACTGGGAGATCAGCCACCGCGGCGACGGCAGCTACCTGAGCGACGACTCCCTGGGGCGGATGATGGCGGACGTGCAGGGCCTGGGGTGCCACAATGTCAACCTGGTGACGCCGACCCACGTGGTGCCGAACATCGTCCAAGGGTTGCGCAGCGCCATCCGGATGGGGCTACGCGTGCCGCTGGTGTACAACTGCGGGGGCTACGAGCCGGTCGAGATACTGAAGCTGCTGGACGGCATCGTGGATATCTACCTGCCGGACTTCAAGTACACCGACGGGGCCATGTCGGAGAAGTACTCTGCGGGCGCGAAGGACTACCCCGAGGCGGCCGCCGCCGCCCACCTCGAAATGCACCGCCAGGCGGGCGAGTTGGTGGTGGACGAAAGGGGCATCGCCCTGCGGGGCCTGATGATCCGCCACCTGGTGATGCCCAACAACATCGCCGGCACCGACAGGTTCGTCCAGTTCGTGGCCCAGAAGCTCACCCGGTCAACCTATGTCAACATCATGGCCCAGTACCGGCCGGAGTACAAAGCCCGCCAAATCCCCGAGCTATCGCGGCGCATCACGGCGGGCGAGTACAGCCAGGCCATCGCCTGGGCCCGCGAGGCGGGTTTGACCCGGCTGGACTAGCGTCGCCGCGCCGCGCTTCAGGGAGCGGCGGTGTGATTACTTCCTTTGTCGCCTACAGGTCTACTGGAGCAACTGTTCGCCGGAACCGGTGCCGGCGGTGCTGGCCGGATCGGGAACGCGGGTGCGGTCGGGCAGCACCAGGGCCTGATAGGATTGTGCGAACCGGTCGGGGCCGGACAACCCCAGATTGCAGACGAAAGCGTAACCGTGCGCGTACTGGAATTCGCAGGCCACCAGCACGTAGCCCTGGAAGTCCGCCTGGTGGCTCCACATGGTCCACAGCCACTGGCCTCCGGGCGCAAGCGACGGTGATATCTTCTGGGGAGGAGGGGGCCCGGTCAGTGTGTAGAAGTAAGCCGTGCACTTGCCGGTCTGCCCGATGGTGTTGTAGATAGGATTGTCCAAGGCCATGTTGGTGACGGCAATACCGGTGTCGAAGCCGGCGGAGGAGGTCACGAACTGGAAGGCCAAGACTGTCCCGCAACCCCTGAGCGTGAACGCTGGGATGGCCGTGCCGCTGGGAACGAAGCGCGGCACATCTTCGGTTGCCGATGCGGTTCCCACCGTGCTGATGGGCGCGAAGGTGCCCAGCACGTTGGTGGTGACAGTGCCCGAGACGGCCATGGGATTGAAAGCCACCGCCACGCCGAAACTAACCGATTCAAGCGCGAGCGACGACGAGGCGGTGATTTCCCAGTACACTTCCCCGGAGGCGGGGACCTTGTACAATCCACCATCGGCCGTGGCGTACGGGGAGCCGCAAGACACCAACACTCCGGCTTGGTTCAGGACGCACTGCGCTTGCACCCCGGACGAAGTCCCCGGGGACACCTGTAGCCCGGTCACAAACAACGTGACGTTGTTCGGAATGCCAGTGAAGACGGCACGCAGACGGGTGCCGTGATCGGCCAGGCCGGCTTTATCCAGCGGGACAGGCCAGGTGGAGTCGAAAGAACCGTGCTCCTGGGCCTTGGCGCGAAAGCTGTTGATGAAACCTTCCTTGAACTTGAGGTTGAAGCTGCGTCCGCCGGGCGTGGAACCTGTGGGGTAGTTCAGGCCCGAGAGCAAGCTGACGTTATTGCCTGGACAGCTCACCAGGTTGGGTACTGCGGAGGCCGAGTCGTCGATCTTCCGCACCTCGAAGGAAAGGCCAGTCTGGGTCATGGCCACCGTTTGCTGGGGATTCGAGACCGGCACTGCGTTGGAGGATGCCACTGTGACGTACATGATGACAGGCGAACTGAGCGGGAGCATCGTGGCGTTGACACGCACGTTTCTGAAAGTCAGCGTCCGCGTCGCGGTCCCCGGCATGCTGATCGACACGCCGGAAAAGACCAGCGAGTTACTGCCGTTCATCTGGCCCTGGTACAGAGTGGCCGCGGTGTACGGCGGCGGCTCGATTGTCAGCAGCGCCTCACTCCCGCCGCCAATGAGAATCCGGCTGGTGATGTTGGCGTTTGTGAAGATGGCCAGGTTGGCGGTCAGAGACTGCCCCACCACGCCGCCGGTGCAGATGAGAGTCATGTCAGCGACCAGTTCGGCCAGTCCCTCGGTGCGGACCTGCGTGGGGACTGCGCTGGTGTTGCAACTGAAGGGCTGGGCGTCAGCGGTTCCCACCGCCAGCCATCCCAGAAGAATGAACATAACCGCGGGCATACTTCGCCGCAAGTTGAGCATGGTTGTCTCCTTTCTTAGGGTGACGCTTCAGTCTACCTGAAATGGCCCCAGAGGTGAGGCATGAAGAGGCGTAGGCGCGCGAGGCGGGACTGACGCGGCTGGACTAGGCCGGCTGAAAGCCGCGACCCAGAGGGTGCCCCGGCCTGAAAGGCTGCCCCACGGAGTTAGTTGAGGGTTTGCGCTGACCCCAGGTACACGGCGTTCAGCAGGAACTTGAAGGTGCCGAAGGGCTGCCCCCGGAACTGCGGGGCAAAACCGAACAGCACCACGCGGCCCTGCCCGTGCCGGGCCTCGAGCAGAATGTGCCGGCCCAGCACCGCGCGCTCGCCGGACACCCAGCCGCTGGCCAGCAGATCCTTGGTCGCGTAGCGCGCCACCGAGCGGATCTGCTGGTCGCCCCGGTTGTATTCCTCCAGCAGAGAGATGTCCCAGGCGTGGCCGCCGTTCGAGAAGGCCATGGCCTCCTTGGGCATGCCGAAGGCCAGCGGATGCGTCGTATCCACCGTGATGCGCAGCAGCGAGCCCGGGCAGTAGAAGGAAGGCGCGGTGGTCTCCGGCGCCAGGGCCGCGCCGGGCGGGCCGCCGCCCGCGGAGCGCAGCACGTTGCGCACGGAGAGGGGGAAGAACTGGATGGGCAGCTCGGCGGCGTTGTCGAGCGCGATCAGGGTGCCGCCCTGGCGCACAAACTGCTCCAGATGATGCACTCCCTGGAGGGCGATGCCCCCGGCGTGCTCGGGCCGCGGCTGCGACTTGGCTGGCTCCGCTCCGCCGCCTTCCCGCCCGGAGGCGCGTTCGCCCTGGCGAAGGCCATTGAGGATCGAGGTGGCGCTCTGCGCGGCCAGGATGATGGTGTCGTAGCGTGAGCGCAGGTCCGGCTTCTGGAAGTCGTCGTTGTGGATCAGCGCGTACGGCACCTGGTAGTGATCGAGCACCCACTGGGTCCAGCCCGTATCCATGTTGGCGGTCCAGGGCTCGTAGAGTGCCGCGCGCGGGCGGCGCAGCTCGTAGGCGGCCTTGGCGAAGGCGTCCGCGGGCGACTGGCCTTCCACCAGGACCGCGCCGTCGGCCGCCCAGCGCACCTTTGTGCCGCGTCCGAGCAACTCCGCCGTGGCCAGAAACGAAACGTTCTCGCGGTGGTCGAGCGACGGCGCCTGCGGCGCGACCTCGGCCACCAGCTCGAGGTCCGCTTCAAATGGCTCCTCCAGGCGCTCGACGGCCACGCCCATCTGCATGCTGAGGGTCCAACCCGCGATGTCGTATGGGCGCTTGGTGGGGCCGGTGGTGCCGACTCTGATCTCGGGGTACTTCTGCGGTTCGAGCAGATCCATGAGGTAGGCGCGGAAGGGCTGCCCGGCCAGGAGCACGTAAGCGCCTGGGGCGTACGACTTGCCGCCGGCCTGGAACCCCGCGCGGGCGCGCCTGACTTCGACGCCCCCCAGCGCCAGCCGGCGCAGCATCTCGAGGGCACTCGAGCGGTCCCACTGCTCGGGCGCGACGACGTAGGCATACGGTTTGCCTTTCCGCCCCGCCTCGATCTGCGCGCGCGCCGTCTCGTAGGCCTTCCACAAGAAGTGCGCGGAGCGCGCCGAGATCAGATCCAGAATGGCGAAGTCCGCGGTGAGCATGTAGTCGATGGCGTCGCGCACGCCCCACTTGCCGCCCATCCACGGACGCGGGTAGAAGATGCTGGGCTCGCGCGTGGGCATGCCGTTGGCGAACCGCTCGGGGAACTCGCTGGACCTGTAAGTGCGCGGCGTGGCGTAGAGGTAGCCCGCGGTCTCGGTGAGGATGCCGTGCATGTTGTGGAAGGCGGGCACGGTGCGCAGGCCCCCGCTCCACCAGGCGTCGAAACCCACGTAGGAGATGGCACCCGGCTTGTCCTCCCGCGCGAAGCGCTCCCCCATGGCCGCGCCGATCAGGTTGATGCCCTCCAGCACCCCGGCCGGAACGTGCGGGTTGAGCGGCTCGCCGTACGGCGGGATGAAGATGCGCGCCGGAAAGGGCGCCACCTGGTGCTGGTTGTAGACAATCTGCGGGAACCATTCCTGGAACAGCAGGCGGGTGACGTGGCGAGTCTCTTCGAGGTTCAGCATGAACCAGTCGCGGTTGTTGTCGTGGCCCGCGTACTTGTGATAAAGCCAGGGCAGGCGCGCCAGTTCGTGTGGCGTGCCGAGATTCCTGCGGTACCACTCGACCACCCAGTCGAGCCCGTCCGGGTTGATCACCGGCACCTGGAGAAGGATGACGTTCTGCCGGATGCGCTGCGTCTCCTCGTCCTCCTGGGTGAGGAGGCGCCAGGCCAGCTCGGGAGCGTGCTGCGCGGGGGCCACTTCGCTCGCATGCAAACCGGAATCGATCCACACAATAGCCTTGCCTTCCTGCGCCAGCCGCCGCGCTTCCGCCGCCTCCGCGGCCCCCAGCGCCAGCCGCCGGCTGATGTGGCGGTAGCGCTCCAGGTTCTTCAGGTTCTCGGGCGCCGAGATGAAGGCCACGTACATGGGCTTGCCGTGCGAGCTCTTGCCGAACTCGATCAGGCGGAGGCGGTCGCTGGCCCGCTCCAGAGCCCGGAAGTAGTTGACGATCTCGGTGTAGCCGGCCAGCTTGTAGTCGTCGCCAGGGGAGAAGCCAATGACGTCTTTGGGCGCGGGCACGCCGGCCCAAACCCAGGCAGCACAAAACAGCGAAACGATGGTTCGTCGCATGGCAGTGTACGAACGACCATGATACGGCGGGAACGGTCAGGGAAGCAGCAGTACCTTGAGCGCGCCCTTCTGGGCGGCGTGGCGGAAGGCGCGCGGCGCCTCGGTGAGGGGGTAGCGGGCCGAGATCAGATCTGCGACGCGCACCCGACCGCGGCGTAACAGCTCGAGTGCCGGCGGGAACGGCCCGCAGCGCGAACCCACGAGCGTGATCTCGTTGACTACCACGGGGGCCGCGTCGAGTCGCACCAGACCGTGTACCGTGGATTTGACGATGACGGTCCCGCGCGGCTCGGTCATGGCGATCGACTGCCGCAGGCCCTCCGCCGAGCCCGTGGCGTCCACTACCCAGCGGAAGGCCGCCCGCGGCACGCCATCATGACGGCCGAACAGGCGCAGGCGGCAGCCGTGCGCTTCGAGCACCTGCGCCACCAGCCGCCCCAGCTTGCCCGGGCCGCGCACCGCCACCTCACCGCCGGCCGGGATCTCGACCTGTTCGAGGATCTCGCAGGCCGCGGCCAGCGGCTCGGTGAAGACCGCCGCCTCGGTGGGGACCTCGTCCGGCACCACATGCAGGTTGCGCTCGGGCAGCGTGAAGAACTCGCTGAAGCACCCGGGGTGCTTTACGATGCCGAGCACCGCGCGGCGCGGGCAATGGCGGCCGAGCCCCCGGCGGCACCACTGGCAGCGCCCGCAGGCCAGGTTGATCTCGCCCACCACGCGCCGGCCGATGAGCGCTTGGTCGTCCGCCTCGACCACCTCGCCCACGAACTCGTGCCCCGGCGTGCCGCGGAAGGCGTAGTAGCCGCGCACCAGCTCCAGGTCCGTGTTGCAGATCCCGCCGCAGAGCAGCCGGATCAGGGCGTGGCCCGGCCTCCGGCGTGGCTTCGGCCGGCGGCGGAGTTGGACGCGAGCGCCCTCAATGTGCACGGCGAGCATGGGATAGTTTCAGTATAATCAGGGCGTCGTCTGCCGAATCAGAGGTGAGTATGGCTAGGATTGCCGTGCGCTATTGCGCGTATTGAATCTCCGGACTGCACGCCGTCCGTGTGGCGGCGCGGCTCCGTCGCGAGCTACAGACCGAGGTCGAGATGGTTCGAGGCCGCTACGGGGAATTCAAGGTGCTCGTGGACGGGGAGACAGTGATCGACGGGGGCGCACTGGCGGTTCTGGGCGTGTTGCCATCGGGGCGGAAGGTGGTCCGTGCCGTGCGGACGCGCCTGTCCGCGTGACCGGCCCTCGCGGCAGCCCCCCACGGTCCGTCGATGCGGAGTAGCCCGTCTCCGGCCGCGAGTCCCGGTATAATCACCGTTGAGGAGATGCCCATGACCACCAACCGTCGAGAGTTGCTGCTGAAAGCCCTTCCCTCCTGCGCGCTGATGTGCGCGGGCTGCACCGGGGCCTCCGCCGCCCAGAAGAGCGTCCAGGCTGCGCCCGCCAAGCACAAGTTCTCGGAGAAGTCCGAGATGACTTACGAAGAGATCTACGAGTTCGCCTACGGCGGGCTGATTCCCGCCTTGAAGAACATGGCGGAGGAGCTCGGGAGAGACAAATTCGATGCCCTGCTCAAGCGGGCCGCGTCCAAGGCCTCGGCGCAGGGAACAAAAGAGAGTGCCGCGAAACTCCCGAAGGCGGATCTGGCCGCCTTCATGGCCCCCTTGAAGTCCAAGAGCCCCTTCTGGCAGCACGTCTTGACCGTCGAGCTCGTCGAGGACACGCCGCAGGCCGCCGAGGTCAAGGTGACGGAGTGCCTCTGGGCGAAGACATTTCGGGCGGCCGGGGCCGGGGGCATCGGCTATGCCCTCGTCTGCCATCCCGACTTTGCGGCGGCGCCGGCCTTCAATCCCAAGATGAAGATGACCCGCACGAAGACCCTCATGCAGGGGCAGGATTGCTGCAACCACCGCTGGACCCTCGAAACATGACGGCCGAGCTGGCGTGTTTCGGGCCGCAGTGCCGGGCGCGCTTCGCCATCACCGAGGTCATCTACAACTGCCCGCGCTGCGGCGGGCTGCTGGAGGCCGCCTACAGGGACTGGCAGCCGGAGGCGGCGGCGCTCAAGCGAGCCTGGCGGGAGCGGCGCCTCACGAATGCGCCGCTCGATCAGAGCGGTGTCTGGCGCTACCGCGAGATCATTCCGTTCCTCGACGGCTACGACCGCGTGGTCACGTTGAAAGAGGGCAATACGCCACTGCTGGATGCGCCGCGGGCCGCCGCCTACGGCGGCCTGGAGCGGCTCACCTTCAAGCACCAGGGCTTCAATCCCACCGGCTCCTTCAAAGACAACGGCATGACCT
>CAZIRH010000220.1:0-8182 GCA_964541065.1 uncultured Solibacteraceae bacterium | reverse complement strand
CGAAGCGTACGTGTTCGAGACCGGCGCCAACATCTGGCGCCTGCACGACACCTGGCCGCCGAAAGGGTTCGCCCAGAAGACGCTCTACTTCGCGGAGGGCGGCCGGCTCTCGCTGACGCCGCCCGCCGCGGACGGCTTCGACGAATACGTGAGCGATCCGAACCGGCCCGTTCCCTACCTCAACCGTCCCGGCGGCCCGATGACCGGCGACTACATGAGCGAGGACCAGCGCTTCGCCGCCACGCGCCCCGACGTGCTGGTCTACCAGACGGACCCGCTGGCTGAGGACTTCACCGCGGCCGGACCCATCACCGCCACGCTGCACGTCTCGACCACGAGCACAGACTCGGACTTCGTCGTGAAGCTGATCGACGTCTATCCCGGCGACTACCCCACGCCCCCGAAGGAAAGCTACCTCATGAGCGGTTACCAGCAGCTCGTGCGCGGCGAGCCGTTCCGCGGCAAGTTCCGCCACAGCTTCGAGAAGCCCGATCCGTTCGAGCCCGGCCAGGTCTCCACCATCCGGTTCGATCTGCCCGACGTGTACCACACCTTCCGCCGCGACCATCGCATCATGGTGCAGATCCAGAGTTCCTGGTTCCCCTTGACCGATCGCAATCCGCAGAAGTTCATGGAGATCCCGCGGGCCCGGGCCAGCGATTTCCAGAAGGCCACCCAGCGCGTCTATCGTAACCGCGCCGCGGCCTCCGCGCTCACGGTGCTGGCGCGGCCGTAGCTGTGTGACCGTCCAAAAAGATTCTTGTCGTAGCGGGACTTTCGGCCGGCGGCTTTACGGTCGAACTTCCAGGCGATGCGGACTCGGGTTCAGGCCTTGACGGCCGTGCGCGTGATCTTGACCACGATGCCGGCCGACGTCGGATCCGGGCAGCGGATGAACTCGGTGGTCACGCCGTCCGGGTCGATGACCTTCTGGTAGGGCGTCCCCGCGTAGTTCCAAGGCAGCGCGGCACCCCACTCCAGGGCCCGCAGGACCCCGCTCATGGAGTCCCGGAGCCAGCCGCACAGCTTGCCCCAGTCCTGCGGGTAGGCAAACTTCTCGCCCACCTTGTGGCAGCGCGACTTGGGCCCTTCCACCACCTCGATCTCGAAAGTGTACCGCTTCCTGGGCGGTACCACCCGGGGTTGCTCGGGGGCGGTCTGCGCCCCGGCTGCCAGCGGCACCAGCGCTCCGCCGGCGGCACAAGCTCCGGCTGTCTCGAAGAATTCCCGACGTTTCATGACGCCTCCACAGGCGCCAGTATAGCGTGAGCCGTGCGTTGGCGCGCGAGATGCTTCGGCACGAATCTGGTGCGTACGGTGCTCCAGCGGGGCCGCATGCGAGCCAGGTGAACAGTGTTGGGGCCGGGAGTCGTTACCCGAACGCCTCGCGCAACACGGCCAGGCTCTTCGGCACAGCGGTGTCGGCCGGTTCGTTGCCTTCCATCTCGAGCGACACGTAGCCGCCGAAGCCCGCCCGGCGCAGGATCCCGGCGATGCGCTGGTAGTCCAAATCCAGCGTGTACCAGACCCCGCCGCCGTAATAGGTCTTGGCCTGAACGATGGTGGCGTACGGAGCGAGCTTCTCGATTTCCGGATACGGCTCGCTGATGTAGTTCCCGGTGTCCAGGTTCACGCCCAGCCAGGGCGAGCGGACGGCGTTGTAGATCCGTAGCAGCCCCTCGGCCATGTTGGTCAGGCCCCAGTGGTTCTCCAGGGCCATGATGACGCCGGTCTTTTCCGCCTCCGGCAGGCACGCCTCGATGGAATCGATGCACCACTTGAAGGCATCGTCCGCAGCGTGGCCCGGCAGGGGCGGTTCCACGCCGCGCACCTTCATGAGCTCGTCGAAGCTCTTGATGGTCTTCCAGCGGCCGGAGTTGAGGCGGATCGACGGAATACCGAGTTCCGCCGCCAGCCGGAGGCAGTGCCTGGTGTGCTCGATGGCTTTTTGGCGCGGTCCGGGCTCGGGCCAGACGAAGTCCTGATGAATGGAGAGCATCACCAGGGCCAGGCCGTTGCGGAAGGCGGCGCGCTTGAGTTCGCGGAGGTAAGCGGGCGACTCGTCGCGCATCTGGCGGTGCAGGATCTCGACGCCGTCGAAGCCGAGTTGCGCCGCTTGCTCGATCACCTTCTCGATGGGGTAGCGCTCGCCGCGGAAGTGCCAGTAGGAGTACGTGGAAACGGCGAGGCGGATGCGGCGCCTGGGGGGCGCCGGTTGGGCGCTGGGCGCGGCCAGAGCCGCCGCGCTCAGTCCGACCAGGTCACGTCGTCGTAGCGTCATGCAACCTCCCTGAGGGGATGTCCAAGCCTAGGTATTGTCGCGCGTTTTCGCAGCAGATGTTGCGGATCATCCTGCCCACCAGCTCCTCGTCGCCGGGCAGTTCCCCGTTTTCCAGGTCGCGCCCCGCCAGGTTGCACAGCACGCGCCGGAAGTACTCGTGCCGGGGATAGGACATGAAGGAGCGCGAGTCCGTGAGCATGCCCACGAAGCGCGCCAGCAGCCCGGCGTTCGACAAGGCGTTGATCTGCCACTCCATGGCTTCTTTCTGGTCCAGGAACCACCAGCCGCTGCCGAGCTGGATTTTGCCGGGGATGCCGCCGCCCTGGAAGTTGCCGATCAGCGTGGCGAAGGCGTAGTTGTCCGCCGGATTCAGGCTGTAGAGGATCATCTTGGGCAGGGCGTTTTCGCGTTCCAGGCGGTCCAGGTATCTGCTCAGCGTCTCCACCTGCGGCCAGTCGCCGATGGAATCGAAACCCGTGTCCGGCCCGAGCGCTTCGAACATGCGCGCGTTGACGTTGCGCCGCGCTCCCAGATGCAATTGCTTGGTCCAACCCTTCTCCGCGTCCAGCCGCCCGAAGAACAGCATCATGAAGGAGGCGAACTGCGACTGCTCCTGCGGCGTCGCGGCCCGCCCGGCGCGCGCCTTCTCGAAGATCGCGGCAGCCGTTCCCTCCGCGCAGAAGTCCGCATAGCAGTGGTTGAGGCCGTGATCCGACAGGCGTGCGCCCAGGCGGTGGAAGACGTCGTGACGCCCACGCAGCGCGTCCAGAAAGTCGGCCAGCTTCGAGATCTCTTGGTTGCTGGCCGCGGCCAGGCGGTCCGTCCAGGCGTTGAAGGCGTCCGGCAGGTGAACGTGGAGGGCTTTGTCCGGGCGGAAGGCGGGGTAGACGCGGGTCTCGAGGTTCGAGGCCGCGATGGCCCGGTGATGTGCCAGGTCCTCGGTGGGATCGTCGGTCGTGCACAGTGCCCTGACCCGGAACCGCTTCAGAATGCCCTGCGCGGACAGATCGGGGGTGGCCAGCAGAGAGTTGGCGCGTTCCCAGATGGCCGGCGCGGTGGTCTCGTCCAGCAGCTCGTCGATGCCGAAGTAGCGCTTCAGCTCCAGGTGGGTCCAGTGGTAGAGCGGGTTTCGCAGAGTATGGGGCACGGTCCTGGCCCAGGCCATGAACTTGTCGAAGGGAGACGCATCCCCGGTGCAATAGCGCTCCTCGACGCCGTTGGCGCGCATGGCGCGCCACTTGTAGTGGTCCCCCGCCAGCCAGATCTCGTAGAGGTTCCGGAAGCGCCGGTCGCGGGCGATGTCCTCCGGAGCAAGGTGGCAGTGGTAGTCCAGGATGGGCTGATCCGCAGCGTAGCCGTGGTACAGCCGCCGCGCTGCCCCGGTGGTGAGCAAGAAATCGTCGTGAATGAACGGCATGACTGTTCCTCTTCCCTACCGGCGTCCATGCGAGCGGGCGAGCTCGACGCCCCGGGTGGAGACGTAGTACTTCGCCAGCATGCAGGGCTTCTCCCAGACCGGCAGGGACTGCGGAGACTTCAGGTACTCGAAGAACTGGTTGGTCACCTGCGCGAAGTGCGCTTCGTGGCCCACCCGGTAGCGGTCCGGAATCAGGAAGAGCGCCTGGTTCGGTGTTTCCCGCAAGCCGACCCCGGGATACACCGCCTGGAGCGCCTCGATCTTCCTCCTCAGAGCCGCGAACACCTCGACCTGCAAGGCAGCGCTGTTCGGCACCACGTAGAGTTCCGGCCGGTACCTCTCCGGCTGGCCTTGCCGGATTTCCACGCATGCCTTCGTGCCGCGGAAGCTGGCCTCGTAAACGTCGCCGGCGCCCTCGGGCGCCTCCCAGTTCCACAGGATGTCGAGTTTGACGTGAACGCCGCGGATGGTGTAGTGGACGAAGTTGTTGCAGTAGTACTGGAGCCGGCCGTCCCTGACGTGTTCGGCGATCGAGGCCGGGAAGTCACCCGCCCCGGTGACCTGCTGGAAAGCTTCTCTGCCGATCACGGTAGGCCAGTGCTTCGCGCCCAGGAGGCGAATGTCGTTCCGGTAGTCGATGGGTTGATCAGGGAAGGCCGTCCACTGCACCAGATCCACGACGTGGGTGCCGGCATCGGAAAGGCCCTCGCCGTACTCGCTGACGTCGAAGAACCATACCGGCCGGCGGATGGGGACGCCCGCCACCAGCTTCATGACGTGATGGACGCTCCTGGCCGAGATCCCCGGCTCGGCGGCGGTTCCCGGCACGAGCTGGCCGAGCACCGCCGGGTCATGCACCAGGATCCGCTGGAGGATCGAGGTGATCTCGTGGCGCTCGGTCATGATGTCATAGCCGACCAGGCCCGCGCGCTCGGCAGCCTCCAGCGCCGCGGCGAGCTTGGGCAAGTCGCCCGAGGCGATGATCCACGGCTTGTCGGCGAGCACGTGCAGCCCGGCCTCCAGCGACGCCAGGATGCGGTCGATCTTGCCCCGGTTGCGGCCCGCTATGACCACCACGTTGCCCGGGCGATCCTGGAGCATGCGGACGAGGAAATCCGGGCTGGCATGCACCTCCAGTTCCCAGGAGGTGGGATTCGCGGACCTGGTGTTGAACAGCGCCAGGCGGTTGACGTAGTCCGCCAACCCCGGTTCGAGCGGCGCGTAGACGGTCACGCGCTGGGACACCCGGGAGTACATCTCCTTCTGGATCAGTGCGGCGTGGAAATGGCCGGGATCCAGGATGATCAGTCTGACTTGCTCCATGGCCTCACCTCCCAGAGCAGCGCGCGCCAGACAGGGGGAGCAGCCGGGAAGCTCTCGACATGACAGTGCCCACGCCAGCTCAGCCGGGATACTTGCCGGCAATGTAGCTGCTCAGGTGCTGGATGGTATCGGCCTGGGCGGTGATGATAGCGCTGACGAGGTCGCCGATCGTGACCACGCCCACCAGCCTATCGCCTTCCAGCACGGGCAAGTGGCGGATGCGATTCTGCGTGATGATCTCCAGGCACTCCTCGAGGGTGTGGTCCGGCGTGACGGTCACTGCCGGCGTGCTCATGATGTCCCGGATCAGGGTCTGGCGGGACGACTTGCCCTTCAGGATCACCTTGCGGGCGTAATCGCGCTCGGAGATCATCCCCGCCAGCTTGCCCTCGGAAATCACCACCAGCGCCCCCACCCCTTTGTCGGCCATCAGGGCGATGGCCTCGTACACGGTGGCCTCCGGAGCCAGACACCACACCGCGTTTCCCTTGCGCTCCAGGACGGAGCGCACCGTATCCACCAGGGCCGTGCGGCGCGGCGAAGTTGCCGCCAAGGCTTCTCTACTCAGTTGCACCTGCGTTTCCCTTCAGTTGACTTGAGTGTAGCATGCCCCTCGGCACCCCGCTCCACCGGCTGCCGCCCGCCTGGCGCGCCAATTCTTGCCTCCCGCCCCGGGGGCCGCTAAGCTCGCGCGGCACTCCGTCCGATATAGCCAAGAGGGGATGGCCTGTGGCTTCCGTCCAGGAGACCGTCAACCCGGAAGCAACGCCTGACCTGCTGAAGATCCCCGCCTTTCCTCCCATTGCCATCCGCCTTCTGCGTCTGCTGGCCAACGAAAACATCGCCATTGGCGAGATCCTCGAGCTCCTGCGCGCCGACCCGGCCTTCTCGGCCGAGATGTTGCGCCAGGCGAACTCCGCGCTGTTCGGTTTCAGCTCGCAGATCAGCAGCCTCCAGCATGCGCTGGTGGTGCTGGGATTGAGGCGCGTGCGGACGCTGACCATGACCGTGGCCACAGGGATTTACGTTCGCAAGACCTTGCAGATCGGCGAGCTGCGCCGCTGCTGGCGCCATACCCTGGCCTGCGCTTTGCTGGCCGAAGAGCTGGCCAGAGCCTGCCTGGCCCACGTGGACCTGGCCTACACGGCGGGGCTGTTGCACGACATAGGGAGGCTCGGCCTGCTGGTGGCGTATCCGGAAGAGTACTCCGGGTTCGTGAGGACGGCCAGCGAGAAGGCCGCCGGTCCAGAGCCCTTCGACTTCCTGGACTACGAGAGACTGGTCTTCGGCCGGGACCACTGCCAGGCAGGCACCTGGTTGGTGGGCCAGTGGAAGCTGCCGCAGGAGTTCGCCCAGATCACCGGGCGGCATCACGACCCGCCTTGCGGAAATGAGATGGAGTTGCTGGGGCTGGTCTACCTGGGATGCCAACTGGCCGACGCGCTGGGGTTCTACGTGGTGGACACAGGCCGGTTCCTGAGTTTCGAGGAGATACGCAGCGCGCTTCCGGAGCCGGCGCAGCACCGGCTGGCGAGCGACGCGGACGCCCTGCGCGAACTGGTTGAGAAACGCATCCAGTCCTACGACATCGAGGAGATGAGCCCGCCGCTGCCTGCCGCCCAGCAAGCAGGGGCAGAGCAGCGGGCGACTCCCGAAGAAAGCCCGCCCGCCCAGGAGGAAGTGCGGGCACCGGTCGTGGCCGCGGCGGCCGCCCCGCACGCTCCGCAGAAACCGACGCGAGCAGCCTCCACCTGGCGGCGCGACCTGGTGGCCGCGCTGATCACCTGCCTGGTGGCTGGGACCGCCTTCTTCTTCGTGCTGCGGTCTCTCTGGGAGTGACTGCGCCTCCCGCGAGGCCTGAGCGCCAGTCCAGCCGGGCGCGAGGGGTCGCGTCTACTCCTCCGCCTCTTTCTCCAGCGGTTTTTCCGGGAGCAGGAGCTGCCTCAAGCTGCGCAGGTCGTTCAGGATTTGCCGGCTGGTAGCCAGGTGCGTGGCCAGTTTGCCAAGGTTGTAGGAGATCAGTTGAAGGGCCTGCTTGCGGCGCTGTGCGTCGGCAGCCGGCGCTGCGGCGATCTGCTCGGTAATCTCCTGGCGGGCCTCTTCGACCGCTTCGACCAGCAGCTCGACGAACTGCTGGGCGCTCTCGAGGCTATCGAACGGGGCTTCCGGCTCGCCGCTCACGAGCGCCTCCCGCCGTCTTCGTCACGGGGTCAGGGTGGCCGCACCGGCCCGCGCACGCGGCCACCGGCCAGCAGATCACCGGTTAAGATTGAAGGTCACGTCGATCTGGGTGACCACCTCGACGGGCTGATTGTTGAGGGTGCTGGGCTTGTAGAGCCACTGCCGAACGGCGTCCACCGCGGCCTGGCGCAGTAACGGGGGCCCGGTGACGGCCGCAGCTTTGAGAATCTTGCCGTCCCGGCCGATGGTGGCTTCCACGCGGACTACTCCGGAGACACGGGCCTGCCGTGCCAGCTGCGGGTAAGCCGGCTCAATCCGGCGGAGCAGGGCGGCCTGGCGTACGTTGCCACCCACTCTGGGCGGCTCCGAGGGAGCCGTCGCTGCCGCGGCCGGCGCAGCAGGCGTCTGCGTCGGTGGCTGCTGCGTGGGCGCCTCGGCCGCGGGCTGAGTAGTGGGCTTGGGCGCCTGGGTGGGCGGCGGCGGGGTCGCGGCCGGGGTCTCCGCCGGCTTGACCGTACCAGGACTCGGCTGGCCCTCCAGCCGAGGCGGTTCCGGCAAGTTCGGCGAAGTGCTCAAACGGGCCGCCAGGGACTCGGTGCGCGGCGGCGCACTGGCTGGGGTAGCCGACTTGGCCGGCGCCGGAGCGGGAGGCTCGGCGCCGCCCCCGGGCGTGGGGGCCGGGCTAGGAGGAGGTTCGGCGCTCCTGCTGGCGGCCTGAGCGGGTGGCGAGGGCTCGGGACGATACCTGGATTCCGCCGAGCTCTCCGACCTGGCTGGCGTCGCCTGTCCTAACGGCGCAGCCGGCGAGGGCCGCCCCGCAATAGCCCGCAGCGATTCACCCTCGGTCTTGCCTTGCTTGTCGGAGTCGAACTCTCGTGTCGGCGACATCGTCACCAGCGTCATGCCCGTGTTGATGTCGTCCATGGTGAAGGTCGCGCGGACCTGGCAATACCGCCGCACGTACGAGACCGGATGGCTGG
>CAZIRH010000219.1:0-8230 GCA_964541065.1 uncultured Solibacteraceae bacterium | reverse complement strand
GGCCCGTGCCGTTCTCGATGGCGGCCATGGCCCGTTGCAGGTACAGGTCCCAGCTCGCCGGTCCCGCCCAGTAGTTGGGGGCGATGGACACATAAACCGTCATGGTGAACGGGGTGATCGCGCCGGCCTGCAAACGGGGGGTGGACCCGCAGAGCAGCAAAAGCGCGATCAGAACGGCACCGACCATCGTGGATCGAAGGTTATCAGAGTGTTTCATGACGATGCGCCTCCCGCATCTTATCACAACTTATCTCCGCCAGATGACAATTCCGGTGCCGATCTGAACGGCCGCCTCGGCGGCACGAATGGCGGCCCTCTTCGGCGTGCTGGCCGGAACAAACAGTATATCCTCGGGCTGCAAGGGGACATCCGAGGCCTTGCCCGCCAGGATCCGCCTGAGATCCACGGCGATCTCGAGGCGGTTGGGCCCTCCCGGGGCAGAGCGGAGGATGCGGGAGTTCTTGGGCGAGGCCGCGCGGTCCAGGCCGCCGGCCAGCGAGAGGGCCTTGAGCACGGAGATGTTCTCACGTTCGTTGAGAACAAAGCCCCCCGCGCGCTGCACCTGGCCGATGACGTAGACCATTTCGGCGCGCGGGACGGTGATCACATCCTGGGGGCAGATGACGATGTTCTCGTCGGGGTTCTTCGCCTCGAGGATGGCCTTGAGGCTGACCTGCGCCACGCTGAACTGGCGGGAAGCATCGTCGGCGGCGCTGCGCAGCGGGATGCGTCCCCATTCCAGGCGGCGGGCGATCTTCACGCTATGACCGGCGTCGCCGTTGAGGCCGCCCGCCAGGGAGAGCATTTCCACCAAGGTCTTGCGGCCCTGGAGCTGGTGCACGCCGGGGCTCTTGACCGCCCCGAGAACCGAGACGGGCTGGCTGCGGAACTCGGTGATACTGACGGCCACTTCGGGCTGCTGGATAAAGGTCCTCAGGCGGTTGACGAGCTCGGCCTCGAGTTGCTCGAGGGTCAAGCCGGCAGCGCGCAGGCGCCCGACCATGGGCAAGCGGATGTGCCCGCTCATGTCGATGCGCACCGGCTTGTCGCTGATCTCTTCCGCGTCCAGGGCACGGATGACGATCTGGTCCTCCGGGCCGAGAACATAGGTGGAGCGCGCCTGCTCGGGAGCAGCGGCCGGGGCGGCCGCTGGCGCGGGCGCCTGCTGCTGGGCCAGGGCGTAGCCCGCCAGCGCAGCCAGGCACGCCAGTCGCCAGCCGAAACGGCTTCCTGCCATCGCGATCACGCCGATCCCGCCGCCGATCCGAGCGGCACTGGCTGGGGCCGCTGGCCGGCAGCGTGCCGATGCGCAGAGCGCACCAGGCTGACCCAGTCGCGGTCAATCTCGACGGCGACCGAGCGCTGCAACAAGGTGATGGAAACCACCAGGCGGTGGCGCTTCTTCATTTCGAGGAGGAGCCCCTCCAGGCCACACAAAGCGCCATACTCGACGCGGACCAGGTCGCCCACCCTGACATAGGGCCATGGCTGGGCGGCCAACCCCGAGCGCACGACCGCCTGAACGGCAGCAATCTCGCTCTCCTCGACCGGGAGCGGCACGTTCCCGATGCCCACGATGTGCACCAGGCTGGGGATGGTGAGGACGGGCAGCCGGTCGTTGGGGTCGAACCGGCTGAAAACGTATCCCGGAAACAAGGGCAGTTCCACGTCCACCCAACGGTCCGACCAGCGCCGCCGCGCGCGATACAAGGGCAGGAAGTCCTCGTAGCCCCGGCTGCGCAAGCTGGCAACGGTGACGCTCTCGCAATGGGACTTCACGCGCAGGGCAAACCAGTGACGCTCACCGCCGAGCGGCGTCCCCGCCGGGCCATCCAGCGCCTGCATCGACATAGGCTACCGCCCCTTCAGTCCCACGGCGACACTACACCCTATTTCCGACGCTAACATCCGGTTTATCGAGATGTCCTAGAGCCAACGGGTCGGAGTACTGAGTTATAATCTTCCGGCAGAGGCTGCTAGTTGTCAATATGCAAATGGTTAAGGATTATACACAAACCAAGGAGAACGCGGGGATGAGGTACTGGGCGTCCTGGTACTTCCCGGGATTCTGCCTTGCCTAGGCTCGTCACATCGCTGGCGCCGCTGATCGCCATTTACTCCCTGCTGGGAGTCCTGGCCGCCAGTCTGCCGGCTGGCGGGGGCGCGTGGCGCGGCCTGTTCGGCAACGCCCTGGTCTTGCCGAGCGAAGCGATCACCGCCATTGGCTACGAGCGCCTCTGGGCCGGTGAGCTGGAGGGGCCCGCCGGGGCCGTGGAGGCCTTCACCGCCGCGGTGCGTCGTGACCCGGCGTCGCCCTACCGGTGGTGTGAGCTGGGAGAAGCGCTCGCAGAAAGCGGGCAAATCGAGAGGGCGCGGTACTGTTTCCGGCGCGGAGCCGCGTTGGGTCCCGGCACGCCTTCGGTGCTGATGCGGGTGGCCAACTTCCATTTCGGCCGCGAGGAGACCCGCCAGGCCCTGGCGTACACGCGGCAGGTGCTGGAGCTGACCCCGGAGTACGATCAGGCCGTCTTCGGGTCGTACGCGCGCCTGGGGGTGAGGCTCGGCGAGGCGCTGGCGCACGGCATCCCGCACGAGAAGCGCGCGGCGCAGGCGTGGTTCCGGCAGCTTCTCGCCGGGGGCTCAACCGGGGACGCCGCCGAAGTGTGGCGGTGGCTGGCGGGGTCGGGCTTCGGCGAGACCCGGCTGGCCGACGAGTACGCCGCCTTCCTGCTGCGGGCGCGGCAGTACGAGGAGGCCGCCAGGGTGTGGGCCAGTCAGCCGGGGGCATCCGCGGACGGGTATCCGGAGCGGAATCTCCTGTTCAATGGGGGCTTCGAGCGCGCGCCGGCCGGGGAAACCTTGGACTGGCGGATCAGCGGCCTCGAGGGTGCGGAAGCGGCCCGCGATGACGCGGTGGCCGCGTCCGGCCGCTGGTCACTGCGGATCCACTTTGAGGGCCGGGCGAACGTCACCTACCAGCACGTGATGCAGCGGGCGGTGGCGAAGCCGGGGCCGTGCCGCTTTCAGGCCCTGCTGCGCACCGCCGGAATCACTACCGACCAGGGGATCGGGTTCCAGATCGCGGACGCGGAAGACCCGGGCCGGCTGGACGTGAAGACGCCTCGCCTGCTGGGCACTCACGACTGGACGAGGATCGAAAGAACGTTCGTGGCGCCGCCGCAGACCAGGCTCCTGGAGGTGCGGGTGATCCGCGAGCCGTCGCTCAAGTTCGACAACAAGATCGGCGGGACGGCCTGGATCGACGATGTGCGGCTGGCCCCGGGGAACGCGAGGTGAGAGGTGAGGCGACGCCAGTTTCTGACTGAGGCCGGCCTGGGCGGGTACTCGCTGGTGGTGCTGGCCCGCGACCAGCCGCCGGCTTCGAGCGGCATGTCCGGCGAGCAGGTGCGACGGGAATTCGAGCGCATCGCGCCCACGGGGGCGTCCGCAGAAGCCTGCGCCACGAGCCGCACCTGCGCCTGGTGGAGCTGGAGTGCGACGTCCTGGTGGCCGGCGGTGGCATGGCGGGGGTCTGCGCGGCTGTCGCCGCGGCGCGGCATGGGGCGCAGGTGGTGCTGGTGCAGGACCGCTCGCGGCTCGGCGGCAACGCCTCGAGCGAGGTCAAGATGCACATCGTGGGCGCCAACTCGTCCAATCGCCGGCCCGGCTGGCGCGAGGGCGGGCTGCTGGAGGAGTTTCGCCTGGATGACGCCGTCCACAACCCGCAGCGCTGCTTCGAACTCTGGGACCTGCTGCTCTACGACAAGGCGATCAGCGAGCCGAACATCACCCTGCTGCTGGAGACCACGCTGTTTGCGGCAGCGGCTTCGGGCGGCCGCATCCAGCACGTGCTGGCGCGCTGCGACCAGAGCGAGCACCTGTACCGCATCCGGGCCAAGCTCTACTGCGACTGCACGGGCGATGCGCGGCTGGGCCTGGAAGCCGGGGCCGAGCTGCGCCGGGGGCGCGAGGCGCGCAGCGAGTTCAACGAGTCGCTGGCGCTGGAGAAGGCCGACGCCGAGACCCTGGGTTCGAGCATTCTGTTCACGTCGCGCCGCTACGACGGCGCGATGCCGTTCACTCCGCCGAAGTGGGCGCGCCAGGTCACCAAGGAGCAGCTTCGCATGCGGCGGATCACGTCCTGGGAGTACGGCTACTGGTGGATCGAGTGGGGCGGCCAGCTCGACACGATCCGCGACCACGAGCGCATCCGCTTCGAGCTGCTGGCCATCGTGCTGGGGGTGTGGGACTACATCAAGAACAGCGGGGAGCACCCGGACAGCGCCAACTGGGCCCTGGACTGGGTGGGCATGGTGCCGGGACGGCGCGGCAGCCGGCGCCTGGTGGGCGATCACGTGCTCACGCAGCACAACCTGCTCGAGGGCGAGTTCGAGGACGGTGTGGCCATCGGGGGCTGGCCCATGGACGACCATCCGCCCAGCGGCTTCGACCGGCCCGACCTGCCGCCCAACCGGGACGTGCACACGCCCGACGTGTACAACATCCCGCTGCGGGCGCTTTACAGCCGCAACGTGAGGAACCTCTTCATGGCGGGGCGAAACATCAGCGCCAGCCACGTGGCCTTCACTTCGACGCGCGTCATGGGCACCTGCGCGGTCGAGGGGCAAGCCGTGGGCACGGCGGCCGCGCTGTGCGTGCGTCACAACCTGATGCCCCGCCAGCTCTACGAGCAGAAGGACCGGCTCCGCGAGCTTCAGCAAACGCTGCTGCGCGACGACCAGACCATCCGGGGCTTCAAGAATGAAGATCCACAGGACCTGGCGCGGCGCGCTTCTCAAGTTCGGGCCAGCGCCTGGCGCGGCGAGGCCCTGCCGGCGCGTGTCATCGACGGCTTCGTACGCGACATCCCCGGCAAGGAGATCCATCATTGGGCGGCGCCGGTGAGCGGGGGCGCCTGGCTCGAACTGGCCTGGGATCAGCCGCAAACCATCCGGGAGATCCAGATCACCTTCGACACGGGTTTCCAGCGCGTGCTGACGCTCACGGCCTCCGCGGGCGGCCGCAACATCATCCGGGCGCCGCAGCCGGAGACGGTGCGGGACTACGCGATCGCATACCGCCAGCCGGGCGGCGGCGAGCCGGTCGAGCTGGCGAGAGTGACGGGCAATTATCAGCGACTCCGGCGGCACCGCTTCGAGCCGGTGCAGGCGCAGGCCGTGCGCATCCACGTCAGCGCCACCAACGGGGATGAGTGCGCGCGGGTTTTCGAGGTGCGCTGCTACGGGTGAGCGCTCATGAAACGCAGCACGTCCTCGAAGCTGGACCGCGCGTTCACCCCGCCTACAAACATGCAACTCCGGGCGGCCACGGCGGTGGCGAAGCGGGCGGCCTCGGCCAGCGGCATCTTCTTCACCAGGGTGGCGTAGAGGAACCCGGCGTCGAAGGAATCCCCGGCGCCGGTAGTATCGACAACCTCGACGGGCCAAGAGGGGATGGCCTGGGTCCCCTGGCCGGTCCACACCAGCGCGCCGTCCTGGCCGGTCTTGATCAGCGCGCAGTTCGTGTGCACCGCCAGCCACCGCGCTGCCTCTTCCAGCGAGGCGGCCTGGGAGATGGACATGGCCTCGTCCTGGTTGACAAACAGCCAGGTCAGCAGCGGCATCCATTCGTCCATGTACTGCCAGCGCTCGGTCGCGTCCCACTGCGGGTCGAGCGAGGTGGTGAGCCCGAGCCGGCGGGCGAACTCGAGCAGCGTGGTGATGCGGGGCTTGAACCTGGCCTGCAAGTAGACGCCGCCGCAGTGGAGGTGGTCGAAGCCCCGGAACACGGTTTCATCCAGCTCCGGGCCTTCGAACTCGGCGATGCTGCCGGTGTAGGTCACCTGGGTGCGCGTGCTCCGGTGGATCAGGTTGACGGTGACGCCGGTGCGCACCCGGCTGGTGCGCTGCACCAGGCCGGTCGAGATGCCGAACTCGCTCAGGCCACGCAGCATGAACTCGCCGTACTCGTCGTGGCCGACCAGGCCGATCATGGCCGCCTGGCCGCCCAACGAGCGGTAGGCGCAGGCGCACAGCACAGTGGAAGCGCCCATCACCACGTCGTAGCTCTGGCAGGTGACCTCGCGGTCCACCACCGGCAGCGACTCCATGCCGCCCATCATCACGTCCACGTTGATGTCGCCGACAAACAGCACCTTGGGCATAGTCTCTAGTGTCATCCCACCGGCGCGCTGGCGTAGGCGCGCCGAGACTGGCTATCGAGTCCGAGCCGGCGCCCGGGGCGAGCTCAGGAGCCAAACAAGCCAGTGGCTCCCTGGATGGTCAACTTGGTGGCCCCTGTGAACGGAACCGTCAGCCTTTTTGCCGCCTTATCGTAACTGTAGCCCTCACCGTGGCGCAACGTCACTCCGTTCTTTCTTACGCTCCTGACGTTCTCGCAATATACCTCCAAGGCGCCGGGGACGCCCAAATCACCGAAGGCCACGGCAATGTTGCCGGGCCGCGAAGAAGCCGTGATGCGCTCGACGCCGCGGCCAGTGAAGTAGTCAAAGTTGCTGGCGCCTTTGGTGGAGGGAAAGACTTCGATTCGCAGCTTCGGAGCCCAGTTCGCCTCCCAGTTGTTGTTGGCTTTCAGTATGTCGCCCCGCGGGATGATGGCGCCCTCCCGAACGAAAAGCGGGATGGTGCCCAGCGGCGCCGCCGCCGAAATCTCGGCCGGGCCCCGGTGGACGGTGGTCCGGTCGTGGTAGTCCATCCATCGGCCGGCGGGAAGATAGACCTCCCGGCTGGCGGCCTTGGTCGTAGTGACCGGCGCCACGAGGATCTCGCCGCCGTAGAGGTACTGATCCCAGGCATCGCGGAGGCCGTCGTCATTCGGGTAGGCGAATATCAGCGACCGCATGATGGGCATACCCGTTTGCGTGGCTTGATACATGTAGGACCGGGTGTACGGTATCAGGTCGTGGTGGGCGCGGGTCTGCTTTTGGGCGAGCTCGATAAGCTCACTGTCGTAGTCCTGCCAGATCGTGCGTTTCGGGCCGATCAAGACCTCCATCATGGGACTGTAGGCGCTGAACTCGAGCCAGCGGGCGAACAGCTCCTTGTCGGGACGGCCGACGTAGCCGCCGGTGTCGGACCCCCACATGGGAAAGTTGAAGGCCCCGCAGCGGAGGGCGTTCTTCACCGAGACGGCCAGGGCCTCGAAGGTGGCCCGCGTATCGCCGTTCCAGACGGCGGTGTACTTCCGGCTGGTGTCGTTGACATTGCGCGCGAAGGTGAAATAGTCGTTGCCGTACGCGGCCGCCAAGCCCTCCGCCGCCAGTTTCGGATAGAGGATGGCGTGCAGATTGTGAAAGGAGTCCGGGAGCTCGCCCTCCTCGCCGCGATCGATCTTGTAACCTCTTATGCCCAGCTTCACGAAGGCGTCCAGCTTCTCTTTCCACCACTTGTAGGCCTCCGGAATGCGGATGTCGGCGGCCGGGCCGCCTCCGAAACGACCGCTGGTGGGGAAGAGATAGCCCTTGGCGGCGCCTTCCTCGGCCAGCTTGTTCCAGACGCGATTGGCGATCCAGACGAAAAGGTACATGCCCCGCTCCTTCAAATCACGGACCATTTTCGCCGGGTCCGGGAACGACCGGTCGAAGTCCATGTTGCCCCAGCCCATGGTTCCGGTGCCGTAGGGCCGGTCCAGCCACATCGCGGAAGCGGGAATGCGGAGACGGGCCAACTGGGCGGCGTCGTCCATGACCTTCTCCTGGGCGTTGGAAACGCCCCGCAGGTCGGCGTGATGGTCGTCTCTCCACCAGATGGATCCGAACGCCCAGGTGGGCGGCATGAAGGCCGGCCCGGCTAGAGCGTTGTATCGTCTAAAAATGTCGGCATAAGTCGGGCCGTACAGGATGTGGTATTTCAGCGGAGAGTCCCGGAACCAGAAGCTGGTCTTGCCGTTCTGGGCGATGGTATAGTGTCCCTGGCTGGCGGTCTCGACATAGAGACCATACTTGCGCGACGTAGCGTAGAAAGGAGCGCGGGCGTTCGGATTGATGACCGTGGGCAGACCGCCGAACCCCAGAAAATCGCGGTCGGCGCCACGATTGTCTAGGTTGCCGCCGAAGGGGTATTGCCAGATGCCGTAATAGCGCTCGCCCTGGTCATTGAACTCCTGAAAGATCTCTCCAGGGTCGCCGCTGGCGTAAGTTATGAGGACCTGAATGACCTCGGGCCGGGAGAACGTGAAAGCGACTTCGGCCTGGCCGGCGCCTGCGGCGAGC
>CAZIRH010000218.1:0-8243 GCA_964541065.1 uncultured Solibacteraceae bacterium | reverse complement strand
CACAAGATCATCTCTCCCTCCTGCGTGGAGACCGGAGAGCTCGCCGCCCTCAAGGCCCACAACGTCGCGAAGCTAATCGACGATGCGCGCGGTGAGGCCGCTCCAGCCGCCCGACTCCATCAGTCCCAGGATCGGGATCAGCAACGCGCCAAACCAGATCAGGGCGAATTGCAGCACCTCGTTGAAGATGGCCGAAAGCAGCCCGCCCATGGCGACGTAGAGGGCCACGGTGAGCGAAGCGACCCAGATCGAGAAGTGGATGTCCCAGCCCAGCACCACCTTCAGCACCAGCGCCATCGAGTACATGTTGATGCCGCTCATCAGCACGGTCATGAAGCCGAAGCTGATGGCCGAAAGCGCCCGCGCCGGCTCGCCGTAGCGCAGCTTCAGGTAGCCCGGCACCGAGTGCGTCTTGGAGATGTAGTAGAACGGCATCATCACCAGGCCCAGGAACAGCATGGCGGGAATGGCCCCGATCCAGTACCAGTGCGTGGCCAGGATGCCGTACTGATAGGCCGACGCGGCCCAGCCCATCAGCTCGAGCGAACCCAGGTTGGCGGCCAGGAAGCTCAGGCCGGCTACCCAGGCGGTCATCTCGCGTCCGGCCAGGAAGAAATCCTTGCCCGTGCGCGTGTGGCGCTTCAGGTAGAACCCGATGGCCAGCACCGCGGCAAAGTAGATGATGATAATTGTCAGGTCCACCGGGCTCAGCGCCAGCAGGCTGGTGCGGCCCGCGAGTAGCAGGAAAGCAGGACAGTGGTCCACGTCGGTAAATTATACGTGATGTGCCGCCAAGGAGGCGCCATGGCAGCCAGAAGAGCCGTGCCGTTGCTGGTAGTCGCCGCCGCGCTGGCCTGTGCCCAGCCGGCGCGCTGGTTCCCGCCCGCCGAGATGATGTCGATCGGCGTCTACTACTACCCCGAGGCCTGGCCCGAGAGCCAGTGGGCCCGCGACATCGCCAACATCAAGAAGCTGGGCCTGGAGTTCGTCCACATGGGCGAGTTCGCCTGGGCCTTCATGGAGCCGGAAGAGGGCCGCTACGACTTCCAGTGGCTGGAGAAAAACGTCCGCCTGAGCGCCGCCCAGGGGCTGAAGGTGGTGCTGTGCACGCCCAGTCCCACGCCGCCGGTGTGGATGGTGCGCCAGCACCCGGAGGTGCTCATGGTGGACGCCGGCGGCCGCCGCATGAACCACGGCTCGCGCCAGCACGCCTGCTGGAGCGTGCCGCGGTACCGCTCCTACGTGGCCAAGATCGTCACCGCGCTCGCTCAGCGGTTCGGAAAAGACCCCGCCGTCTGGGGCTGGCAGATCGACAACGAACTGAGCCACTACGACAAGCGCTACTGCTATTGCCGCTTCTGCCAGGAGAAGTTCCGCGGCTGGCTCAAGACCCGCTACGGCTCCATCGAGCGGCTGAACCGCGACTGGGGCAACGCCTTCTGGTCGCAGGTCTACCAGAGCTTCGACCAGATCGAAATCCCCAACCCGCAGGAGCTGGTGGCGCAGTCCAACCCCCACGCGCTGCTGGATTTCCAGCGGTGGTTTGCCCAGGAGGCCGCCGCCTACATCAAGTTTCAGGCCGACCTGCTGCGGCCGCACGTGCGCAATCAGTGGGTCACCACCAACTTCATGTCCATGCACGCGGACCTGGATCCGTCGCTCTCCGGCCAGGACCTGGACGTGGTCACCTGGACGGTGTACCCCGCGCATGGCGAGCTCGGCGAGGGGCCGCTCGGGTTCCGGCTGGGCGACGGCGCCGCCTTCTCCTTCATGCACGACTTCACGCGCTCGATCAACGGCCTGGAGGGCCTGATGGAGCTGCAACCCGGGCAGGTCAACTGGGGCGCGTCGAATCCCTGGCCCTATCCCGGCGCGATCCGCATGTGGATCCTGCGATCCTTCGCCGCGGGAGCCCGGCTGGTGTGCACCTACCGCTACCGCCAGCCGCTGTTCGGGTCTGAGCTGTATCACCAGGGTCTGGTGGAGACCGATGGCGTGACGCCTTCGATCGGCGGCCGCGAGTACTCCCAGGCCATGAAGGACGTCCGTCTGCTGCGCACCCACTACCAGCCCGCTCGCGAGGAGCCGGCCCGCTACGCCGCCCGCCGCACCGCCTTCCTGTACAGCTTCGACAACCGCTGGGACATCGACAATCACACGCAAACCGTGCGCTGGGACACGCTCGCGCACCTGCTGCGTTACTACAAGGCGCTCAAGAGCCTGGGCGCGCCCGTGGACATCCTTGGCGAGGACCGGGATTTCTCGCCCTACCCGTTCCTGGTCGCCCCGGCCTACCAGCTCGTGGACCAGAAGCTCGTAGAGCGCTGGAGCGCTTACGCGCGGGCCGGCGGCCATCTGATTCTCACCTGCCGCACGGCGCAGAAGGACCGCCGCGGGCAGCTTTGGGAAGCGCCCTGGGCCGCGCCCATCCACGAGCTGATCGGGGCGAAGATTCCTTTCTACGACGTGCTGCCGCCGCCGGTTGCCGGGCAGGTGCGCGTCAACGAGAAGGCCTACGCCTGGGCGAGCTGGGGCGAAATCCTGGAACCCGCCTCCGGCGTCACCGTGCTGGCCCGCTACGCCGACCACTTCTATGCCGGCAAGCCCGCGGCCGTCACCCGCAGGTTGGGCAAAGGCACGGTCACCTACATCGGCGTGGACACGCTGAACGGCGAGCTGGAGCGCGACCTGGTGCGCGGGGTATTCGAGGCCGCCGGCGTGGCGGTCGAGAACTTCGCCCCCCAGTTCTTCGTGGACTGGCGCGATGGCTTCTGGGTGGCCGCCAACTTCACCGCCGCCAGGCAGGGGGTGCCGCTCCGCCCCGGCGCCAAGCTCCTGATCGGCGAGCGCGAACTCCCGCCCGCCGGCGTGGCCGTGTGGGTCGAGTAGCTCCAAAGAAGCGGCGCCCCACCGCGGCCTTTGGCGTATCATCTATAACCATGACACCGTTGCCCTGGTGGCTGTGCCTGGTCACCGTCCTTTCTGCCGCGCCGCCGCGCTGGTGGATGGATGAGCCGATCCGGTTGATCCAGACCAACCTCCGCGAGACCGACGCCACGCTGGACGCGGCGCGCCTGGCGCGGCAGGTCGCCGAGTTCCCCGCCAACACCTTGCTGTTCGGCATGGGTGGGATCGTGGCCTACTACCCCACCCGGGTCGAGCTCCACTACCCCAGCGCCCACTTGCCCCAGGGACGCGACCTGTTCGGGGACCTGCTCCGCGAGGCGCACGCCCGGGGCATCCGGGTGATCGGCCGCTTCGACCTGAGTAAGACTCAGAAGGCGGTTTACGATGCCCGCCCGGAGTGGTTCTTCCGGCGCGCCTCCGGTGAGCCGGTGATTTACAGCGGCCTGTACTCGACCTGCATCAACGGGGGCTACTACCGCGAGCACGCCAGGAAGATCCTCAGCGAGGCCCTGGAGCGCTACCCGGTCGACGGCCTGTTCTTCAACATGTTCGGCAACCAGTCCACCGACTACAGCGGCAGCCCGGTGGGTCTCTGTCACTGCTCGAGCTGCCAGGGGCGCTTCCGGGCGCGGTACGGCAGACCGCTTCCGGAAAGCCCTGACGCCGACTACCGCGAGTTTCTGGCTGCCTCGGCGCGGGAGGTCGCGGCTGGCATCGCCGAGCTGATCCGCGCCCGGCGCCCCGGTGCGGCGTTTCTGACTTACATCCAGGAGCATGTTGACGGCGTGATGTCGGAGTCCAACACCTCGGTGACCCGCCCCCTACCCTTGTGGCCGTACTCGGCCAGCGACAACGTCAATCGCGCCCGCAACTCCGAGCCTTCCAAGATGGCCTTCAACCTGGCGATGAGCTTCGTGGACTATCCCTGGAGATTCGTCACCGTGCCCCCGGCGGAGATCCGCCTGCGGCTGTTCCAGGCCATGGCCCACGGCGGCGCGGTGGCCCTGAACATGCACGGCACGCTGGATCAGGAGGACCGCAGCGCGCTGGAAGCCGCGCGCCCCCTCTTCCAGTGGCACGCTCGCCATCAGGATCTCTATGTCGGGCAGGAGAGCGCAGCCCGCGTGCTGCTGCTGGGCGCGCGCACGAACTCATATCGCGGCTTCTTCCGCCTCTTGAGCGAGCAGCATGTTCCCTTTGCGGTCTCCGACAACCTGAACTGGCTGGAGCGCGGGCAGGCTTTCGACCTGGTGATCGCCCCGGACGGCGCGCCCCCGGGATTGGACCGGTACCTGCGCGAAGGTGGCCGGCTTCTGGTGGCTGGAGCGGGGCAGGTTCGTGGGCTGCCGTGCCTGCCGCAGGTGGTCAGCCGCTGGAGCAAGGTGCAAGGCTACTTTCGGATCCGCGACCACGCGCTGTTCCCGTCGCTTGCGACCACCGACCTGCTGCTGGACGGCGACTACCTCGAGCTGGAGCCGGTCGAGAAGCCGCTGCTCACGCTCATTCCACCGGCGCGCTTCGGGCCGCCCGAGAAGGTCTGGACCGACAAGATCGAGACCGACAAGCCCGGCCTGCTGGTGACCGCGTGCGGCAAAGGCAAAGTGGCCTACCTGCCCTGGGACGTCGGCGGGCTGTACTACCGGCTGAGTTCGCCGGGACACGCCGGCCTGATTGCCGGGCTGATCGACCACCTGCTCGCCGAAGGCCGGCCATTGCGAACCAATGCCCACCCGCTGGTCGAGATCACCCTGATGCGCCAGCCGCGGCGCAACCGCACGCTGGTGCACCTGGTCAATCTCTCGGGCCATTCCCAGACCGCATACTTCGAGCCGATCGAGATGAGCGATATCCGAATAGAGCTGGCCGGCGAGTTCCGCAGCGCCCGTTCCCTTCGCCTGGAGCGGGACCTCGAGGTGAGCCGCAGGGGGCGCTATGGCACCTTCGCCCTGCCCAGGCTGGGAGCCTACGATGTTGTAGTGGTGCAGTAGCACAGCCGCCGGCGGCAAAGGGCCGCGAAGACCGCCTCCGCGCCGCTGATCGGCGAGCGCGAACTCCCGCCCGCCGGCGTGGCCGTGTGGGTCGAGTAGTACACCGCCCCGCGGCCCTGGCCCGCCCGCACCCTCACTCGCCGAACCGCAGCCAGTCGAGTTTTCCGAGCCTCGTGCCGGAAACCACTACCACGTAAACATCGTGGGTCCCCTGGACTTTTGGGAAGGCGGCCTTCCACGTGCCCACGGCGCCGGCAGCACTAGGCTCGATGGAAAACGCCGCCAGGGCCGGTGCGCCTGCGTCGTCCAGCCGGATCTCGATGCGCCCGCCGCCGGAGCCGCCGGTGCTCTCCAGCGACAACTCGACCGAGGTCGATCCGGCCGGAAACTTCACTCCCTGGTAGAGCACCCAGTCTTCGGAGTCGAGTGAGTCGAGGTGCTTCTCAAGCGCCAGCATCCCCAGTTGCCGGTCGAAGGATTCCGCTTCTATCCGCAGGCGCTCCCGCAGTTCGCGCCGGAAGCGGAACCAGTCCAGGTTGCAGACCCCGGACCTGCCGCGGAAGACCAGCCACACGTCCTGGACGCCGGAGACGTCAGCGACGGGGGCCTCCTGCACCACCGAGTTGCCCCAACCCCCGGTGTCCCGTACGGTCATGGTTCCCAGCAGCCGGCCGGTTTCGCCGCCGATGCGAACCTCTATCTGCTGCCCGGCATACTGGGTGGGTACGCCCAGACGCGCCTCGAACGTGGTCACGCCGCCGCCGCCGAAATTCACCCGCCGGTACACCAGGTAGTCGCCGTTGTCGTTGGAGCCCACCACTCCGCCGCTGGGCTGCGAGCCCTTGTAACGATCCGGGGTCTCGGCCTGGATGATGCGGAAGGCGTCGCGTGGCCCGCCGAGGGGAGCGGCCGCCTCGGATCACGCACGTGTCGCCCGGCTGGACTTGCCCGGCGCACCGCTGGATGGTAGCGAATGGCTGCTCCTCGGTTCCCGGGTTCTCGTCGGAGCCGGCGGGCGAAACGTAATAGGTCACCCCCGGCGCGGCGTGAGCAGGCCAAGCCCACACCAGTAGCAGAGCAGCCAAACCGAGCCGCATCTTCCTCCAGACTGGAAAACAGCACAGCAGGCAGGAGGCCAACGTGGCCGGCACGCCGTAGCGCCCTCTCCGGAAGCGCGCCACTAGCGGCCGGCCGCCCGGTAAACGGTCCTCTCCATCCCGGTCAGGGCGCCGACGCCGGCCCCTATGCCGCCGAAGAAGAGGCCCCATCCGGCCGCGTGCCGCAGGCGCACTCCGGCGGATGGGTTGCCCCAGTCGGCCAGGTACGGCCCGGCATAGGCGCCCACCGGCGCCGTGATCGCGAACCCGATGATCGCTCCCCACATAGCGGCTCTGCCCCGCGATTTCTTCGTGACGCGCGAGACCTCCTCGGCGCGCAGCCGCACGACCTTGTCCCCCGCGGTCAGAAGACTGATGGCTTCAGGTTGCCACTCCCGTATCGCGCCCTTCAGCACCTCGCCGCCGCGTAGATACACCTTGACTCTCTTCTTCGGGCTCAGTTGACCGAGGCGGCCCCAACCCCGCTCATCCTGCGCCGTGCCGATCACGGAAGCGGCCATCAGCAATGCGAAAGCCGTGGACAGCGATCTCATCAGGCTACCCCTTGAAAACTGATTCGAGCTCCGGCCACAGATTCTGGCGCGTGAGCGTGCCGGCGGCAAAGATGGCAATCCCGTCCGGCTTGGCCTGGCGAGCCGCCTCGATGGCGCGCGCCAGCTTCTCGGGCGGGAAGGAGCGGGACTCCTTCTCTTCCTTGTACAGGTCGGAAGTGAAGATGCCCGCGTAGAGCGGCTTCTCGTGGCGCGTCCACTCCAGTTGGCGGGCGGTGATTTCGGTGAGGTGATCGAGATAGGTCTCGAAGCTCCCCAGGAAGTGACTTCGGTAGTTCATCGGCATGAAGACATCGATCCACGGGGTCCAGTCGCACCACTTCTGCCCGAGGTAGCGCGCGCTCTGGATGGGGTTCTTGAACACGGCCGCCGACAGCTGGATCTTCGGATTGATCCGCTTGGCGCGGTCCCACGCCTCACGCACGAACCTGGTGATCTGATCGACCCGGTACTCGTAGAAGAAGTAGCGCATGTCGGGCGGTCCTCCGGGCAAGGTCCGGCCGTTCAGGATGTGGTCGGCCTTCTCGCGCCGGTCGAGCTGCTCCCAGCCGGGCGGCACCATGTCCGGTGTCGCCTCCCAATTCGCCTCCAGGCGGGGCCGCACCACTTCCATCCGCTGCCGTGCTTGCGGTCCGGTTTCCCACTTCAACAGCGCGTGGCGCGGGATGTGGCGCAGGCAGTAGTCGCAGAAGCAGTAGCTGTCGGGCGCGACATCCCCACAGTAGCGCACATAATCGTGATGGATGCCATCGACCGCATAGTTGGAGGCCAGCTCCTCGATCATGGGCAGCAGCCACTGGTCGGTGTAACCGGGCCGCTGAGCCGGGCACATCCACACCATGGTGTACTTGCGGTTGAGCAGCGGTTCCGTGTTCGTGCGCTTGCCCTCGGGGTCGAGCTGCGCCCATTCCGGATGCTCGCGGAAGGCCGCGCCGCCTTCGCCCTCGTTGAAATCGCACAGCCACAGGTGCACCTCGAGGCCCTGCTCGTGGCCTTCGCGCACCAGGTTCTCGACCAGGTCGAAATCCTTGAACCGGGGCGAGACGGCCTGTGGGAAGCGCCGGCTGTGCCAGTAGACGTTGCCGTTGGTCTCCTTGGCGCACATCACCACCTTGTGGATGTTGGCGCGCTTGAGGGTGCTGACGAAGGTCCGCACGGATTCGACAGTGGTGCCGGCGTCAGAAGCGCCCGCCCACACCGCGTGAGCCTCGCGGCGCCGTGGTTGCGCCTGGCCCGCTGCGAGCCCGAGCGCGCTGGCCATGGCAGTGGCAGCTTCTCTTCTGGTGATCTTCACTTTAGCTTCCTCCTCTTCAGCGGTAATCATACCAGCCCGGCCAGAGTCTTCACCGCAGAGGCGCAGAGAACGCCGAGAAAACATCTGGGCATCTTCTCTGCGTCCTCGGCGTCTCTGCGGTGAGACAGCCTGGCCGATCTGAGGTGCAACCTGGCTAGAACCGGAACGGTTGCGCTTACCACATGCAGAGCAAGCCAGTCCGCGGTGAAGGCCGGTCGCTGGATCTGGCATTCTCGGCGCGAGATACGTTCCTCCCTCCGACAACGCGCCAGCGCGCGGATCTGCTGGCCGCCGGGCTCGGTGATGTGGAGCTTGGCTGGCGCCGAGGTGTCCAGGTGCAGCACAACCGGCGGTCCTCCACGACGATTTCGCCAATGGACTTGCC
>CAZIRH010000217.1:0-8274 GCA_964541065.1 uncultured Solibacteraceae bacterium | reverse complement strand
GGACCGCGCGTCTCATCTCACCCCTCCTACAGAGTCTTCAAGTACTCGATCAGATCGTTGAGCTGATCCTTGGTCAGGTCGTTGGTGACCCCGTGCCGGTCGTCCGGGTTGAACACGGTCCAGATCTCTTCCAGTGTAGGCGCTATGCCGTTGTGCAGGTAGGGCGCCGAGTCGTAGATGTTGTTGAGGTGCGGTACGTCGAAGCGGCCCTGGCGGTCGTGAGCATGCCGGGTGCCGACGTCGAAGCGCTGGCGGTTCGTGTAATACGGCGGCGGGTGGCAGGTGAGGCAACGGCCCTCGGCGGGAACGACGCGCCCGTCGGCGGTCATGGTCCGCTCGAAGACCTCCTTGCCGCGTCTCTGCGCCGGCGTGAGCGGCGCCCCCAGCGGGCGGTAGCGATTGGGCGGGCGGGGGATGGTGGTGATGTAGTAGTCCACCGCGGCAAGCTGCTCCGGCGTGAACGGCTGGAGGCGGGTGAAGAACACCGACAGCCGCGCGCCGCACTGCCGCGCCAGGCTGGGGTTGGTGCCCTCCCACTTGAACGGCGCCGTGTCCAGGATGCCGCGCAGCGTACGGTTGTCAACCGGGCTGATGCCGATACCGTCCGCCTCGATGTCGTAGGTCAGGCCGTCCACGTGCCCGTCGGGATGGCAGGAGTGGCAGGAGTATTGCCTGTGGAAAGTGATGCTGGCGTTGTGAAACAGGCGCTCGCCGTGGCGCGCCTTGGTGATCTCCTTCGGCCCGCCTAGATCCACGCGGGCGACCGCCTCCAGCCGCGCCAGGTCGATGACGGTCAGCGCATCATCGAGCGAGTCGGCGACGAAGGCCGCCTGGCCGTCCGGCGTGACCGCTACTCCCCGCGGGCTCCTCCCGGTGGAGATGTGCTTGAGGATGAACTCGCTGGCGTGGCCCAGATGATTGGGCAGCACGTGCTCGCGCTCGTGCCGGGAGGAACGCGCGAGCAGGGCCGTCAGCTTGCGGATGTCCACCACCGCCACGCGGTCCGTTCCGGAGCTGGTCACCAGGGCGTAGCGCCCGTCCGGGGTGCAAGCTACGTCGGTGGCGTCGGCAAAGCCGAGGTCGGCCTCGTCGAGTAGCACCTCGTCCACCCGCCCGTCGCGCCACAGCACGGCCAGGCCGTTGGTGATGGTCCAGCCTTGTAGCAGGCGCGTCATCGGCACCAGCGTCTTGGTGCGATTCAGCGTGGCCAGCGCGAACTCGCCGCTGGGATGCCAGTCCACGCCCATCATCAGGTTGGCTCCGGGGACCGCCAAGCGGTCCTCGACGGTGCCGCGCGCGGTTTCTATGGCAGTCACTTCCGAAACCAGCGGGGCGCGGAAAGCGAAGCGCGACAGGCTGTTGGTCGTCAGGATGCGGTCGCCGGCGGGCGACAACGCGAGCGACCACGGGCCGCGGCCGGCGCTCAGGTTCTTGACCCACGTGAGTGTTGCCGCCTCGAAGACGGAGATGTCATCCGACGAGGTGTTCAGCACGTAGAGCAGCTTGCCCGCGCGGTCGGTGAGCAGGCCGTGGGGCTCGTCGCCGACGCGGAGGGTTACGGTGACGCGACGCGCGGCGGCGTCGATGACCGAGACGGTGTCGTCCAGCCGGTTGCTGACGAAAGCGCGGCGTCCGTCGGGCGAGAAGGTCACATCGGCCGGGTTGCCACCCACCGGGATCTCGGCGAGCTTCTCACGCGTGGCCAGGTCCACCACAATGACTGAATCGGAGGCTTCGCAGGCCACGTAGAGTTCCCTGCCGCCGGGCCGCAGCGCCAGGTTCAAGGGGGTCTTGTAGCGGGGCGCCTGGGCCGCGGGCGGCAGCCGGGTGGGGTGCGCGATCTTCTTGAGGGCCTCCTGGGCGTTGAACTTGTCCGCGTGGCAGCGCGCGCAGGCCTCCCGCGGGGCCGGATTCAGGCCGCCCGAGCGGGCGGCCCGGGGGTCGCGCATGATGGCCTCGGCCATGTAGTCGCTGCCGGGCCCGTGGCAAGCCTCGCAACCGACGCCTTCGTCAACCGTCGAGGAGGCCAAGTGCGCCCCGCCGTAGCCGGTGGAGTGGCACTTCAGGCACTCCGGGTGGCTGAGCGGCTCGCCCCGGAGACCTTTTCGCGCGGCAATCTCGTAGGACCGAGGGGTCCCCAGCACAGCCCAGGCCCGGGCGTGGGGGCTCATCCGCCAAAGGCTGTACTGATGGCCCATGCCCGGACCCCGGTGACACTTCCCGCAAGCCGCTGAGCCGGCGTATTTGGGTCTCGCGGCCTGCTGACCCGCGCCGGCTGGGGCGATGGCCCCGGAAACCGGCTTGGGGGGCAGCGGATGCGCGATGGCCGTCAGACCCTTCTTGACGTCGAGCAGAGGCGAGCGCAGCACGGCCACGTGCGAGCCGCGTTCGAGGTGGCAGTTCATGCACTCGCGCTCGCCGGGCATCGCCAGGCCGGCCTTCATGGCCGCCTGCCGGTCCCGCATGACGGCCTCGCTCATGTACTCGCTGCCCGGACCGTGGCAGCCCTCGCACTGCACGCCGTCCTCGAGGTGGAAGGTGTCGTCCTTCTCCCAGTCTTCGGTGTGAGCCGCTGTGGCATGGCAGCCCAGGCAGATGGGGGACTGCTGCGGCGCCTGCCGCAACCCGCTGATCCTGGCGATCTCGAGCGCTTCCGGCCGCGCCAGGGCGGTGTATGCCCGGCTGTGCGCACTGTGCAGCCACAGGGCGTACTGGTTGCCGATGGCCTTGCCGGTGTGACACGCGCCGCACTCCCGCGCGCCCATGTACACGGGCTTCTTGGGCGCGCCCTGAAGCGCCAGCCCCAAGAGCAGGAACAGGCAGCCGCTTCTCACTTTGCCCTCGCCTCGTGAACCAGCTTCAGGAACTGGTTGGCTGTGACCTTCTCGAACCTCTCGACCGCGCCGTCGGGCCAGCGGATCTCCACCAGGTCGGCATAGGCCGCCTTGCCCAGGCCGAAGTACAGCCTCGGGTCACCCTGCGAGAGGTATCCCCGAACCGGGTTGACGTCGTCGATCTGCCGCAGCGCCCCGCTGGTCACCGTCACGCGCGCGCCGATGGCAGTGCGCGTCCCCGTGGGGAACTTCAGCTTCGCCTCGACCGAGAGCCAATGGTTGCGGTTGCCGCCGTCGTTTCTGAGCAGAATGGCGTGCTCGTTGAGATTGACCGCCAGCAGGTCGATGTCGCCGTCGTTGTCGTAGTCGGCCCAGGCAGCGCCGCGACCGACGTGTTTCTCCTGGAAGTGCTTGCCGGAACGAACGGAGACGTCCGCGAAGTTGCCGTCGCCCTTGTTCCGCATGAGCGTGTTTTCCTGCACGTACTCGTGGTGGGCGTTGCCGTGAACGGTGAAGACGTCCAGCCAGCCGTCGTTGTCGTAGTCAAACAGGACCGCGCCCCAGCCGGCGTACTGGCCCAGGCTCACCGACAGGCCGGTGGGGTGAGTGCGATCCTCGAAACCACGTTTACCCTGCTGAAACAGGATGCAGTAGTTCAGGTTGGGGATGAAGACGTCCAGCAGGCCGTCGCGGTTGACGTCGCCCACCACGGGGCCCATGTTGGCGACCCCCTGGCCGCTCTCGCCGAAAGCCACACCCATTCCCAGCGCTTTCTCGACGAACTTCCCGTTGCCCTGGTTCTCGAAGTAGTAATTCTCCATCGCGTCGTTGGCGACGAAGATGTCCATCAACCCGCGGTTGCGGAAGTCCGCCGCGGTCACGCTCATGGCCCGGCCATCGGGTTTGTAAACGCCAGCTCCCTGAGTTACGTCCGTGAAGGTGCCGTCGCCGTTGTTGCGGTAGAGCGCGTCGGGCTCCCCGCTGTAGCTGAGCGGTCCCGGGTAGCCTGCGGCCGGGTAGAAGTCGCGGAACTTGCCGTCGTCGTACTTCAGGTAATTGGCGACGTAGACGTCCAGGTAGCCGTCGTTATTGTAGTCGAACCAGACGGCGTGCAGGCTCCAGCGCGGGTTGTCCAGGCCGGATTCCTTCGAGACGTCCGTGAAGGTGCCGTCGCCGTTGTTGTGGTAGAGGATGTTTGGCCCGTAGTTGAGGACGTAGAGATCGACGTGCCCGTCATTGTCGTAGTCGGCGGCCGAGCAGCCCGAGCTGAAGATCCCCTTGCCTCCGACGCCCGCCCGCTCGGTCACGTCGGTGAAGCTGCCGTCGCCGCGGTTGCGATACAGGCGGTTGGAGAGCTTTCCGCGCAGGTCCCGGCCTTCGTTGTCGCTGACGTTCCGCGTCCAGGTGCCGGTGACGAAATACAGGTCCAGGAAGCCGTCGTTGTTGTAGTCGAAGAAGCAGGCCCCCGCCCCCGTCCCTTCGACGATGTTGTCCAGGTGATGGTCGCCGTAGCTGTGCCTGACGGTGATCCCTGCGCTCTTGGTGACATCGGTGAAGACCGGCAGTTCGGCGCCCGCCACGGCCAAGGCAGCCACCGCCACCAGCCAGGATGCGCCCACTCGTCTCACGGTTGTGCTCCCAGGTCGATCCATTCGATGATGGTGCGCTTCTCGTCCGGAGTCAAGGGCGGGGAGCCGCCAGGGGGCATGGGCTTGCCGAGCCCGAGCACGGACCGGACGAGCGCACTGGCGCGCGCCTGCCCGGGATGGATGAACTTCGAGAAAGCGCTGAGGCCGCCCCCGTGGCAGGCTTGCATGGCGCACTTGGCCGCCAGGATGGGCGCGACGTCCCGGCGGAAGTCCACGGTGCGCCGCTTCTCCGGCGGCAGCGTGAGCGGGATCGAGGGACGCGTCAGCGCCTGGGCCAGGCGGTTCTCGGGCGTCAGCTCACCGTCTTCATGACACCCGATGCAGCCACGCGCCTCGCGGTTCTTCACCCAGATCCAGGCGCTCGCGCGCAGAGCCATGCCGCCGGCGTCGAGCACTTGGAGTTGAATCGGGATGTTCGCCGGCGTCTGGATGTTGAACGAGCCGTCCTCTTCCAGATTGATTTCCCCCAGGACCCGCCTGGGGAGCACCACCCCCGTCTGCGGCTCCCCCACACGCCTCGGCAGACCCTCCAGGACTCGCAGGCGCCTCGCCGCCCCGGCCGGCAGCCGCACGTCCGCGGTGTACACGCTCAAGCAGTAGAGCTTGCCGGTGGGGTCCTGCTCCTCGACCACCGAGGAGCGCCCGTCGGGCTCCGGGCGCGGATGGACGAGCTTGGCCTGGATGTCGTGCCAGCCGGGGTCGTCGAACAGCAGCTCGCGGCGCCCGGTGGCTGGGTCGAGGCGGTAGATGCCGTGGGTGCCCGTGCCGTCCGCCGGCCGGCGCGACACCAGCACCGCGCCGTCGGGCAGCGGCGAGGGCGAATGGAACAGGCCGTCCGCCGGGCTGGTGATCGCCCGGTGCGAGTGCAGGTTCCGGCGCAGGCTGACCGAGGCCAGCCGCCCGGCCCCGTCCCAAGGCACGCTCTCCGCTTCGACGAAGACCGCCAGCCGCCCGGCCGTCGTGCAGGCCATGTGCTTGATGCGGAGGCCCTCGTCGGCTGCGAACAGCGCGTAGTCGGTGCCGTCCAGGTTGATGCCGAACAGGCCGATGCGCCCGCGCAGGCCGCGTTCGAGGTCGTGCCGCTGCCAACTGGCGAACAGGACGCGCCCGTCCGCCATCTGGAAGGGATCGAAGCTGGCCGACGGGCTGAAGGTCAGCCGCCGCACCACGCTGCCGTCCAGCCGCACCGAGTAAAGGTTCGTGGACGGGAGGCTGCCGTATTCGTTCACCTCCCCGGCCGCGGTGCTGACGAGGGTGGCCTGATACCAGGGCCGGTCGGCGTCGAGAACGAACAGCGAGGACTGGTAGGCGGGGCTGCGGCAATCGCCCAGGTCGCGCGTGATCTGGCGCGGCGTCGAGCCGGCGAGATCCAGCTCGTAGATGTTCCACCGGTCCAGGGCGGTTCGCTTGGCGGCGAAGAGGATGCGCCGGCCGTCGAAGGAAACCTCCGGGTCGGCGGCGCTGTGGAAGCCGGCGCTCAACACGCGCGTTGTGCCGGCGGGGGCCAGCAGCACCAGCCGGGCGCCCTCGCCGTAGCTGGCCCGGCGCATGCCGCCGGCCATGGGCTTCTCCAGCATGCCGCCGGCGGGGAGCTGGGTGAAAACGATGCCGCCGTGTTCGCGCGCCAAGGCCCGGATCAGGTCGGGCCGCACGGCCAGCTCGGCCGGGAAGAGTGTGGAAACCACCAGTACTGCTCCGAGCCACTGGTTGGCGAGCTGGCCGTGGCGGCGCGGCATGGTTTTCCGGCGCCCTCGGAAGCGGTCAGGACCCGGGTGCGGTCTCCTGGCGCTTGGGGAAGATGGCGACGGCTTCCATTTCTACCAGCAGCTCGGGCCGGCACAGCTTGGCTTCGACCCCGGTGGAGGCGGGCAGCGGGTCCAGCCCCTGCTCGGCGTAAAAGGCGGTCCGCTCCTCGTTGAAAGCGGCGTAGTCGCGGTCGATGTCGCGCAGGTAGTACCAGGTCCGCACCACGTCCTTCCAGGTGGCGCCCCCGTGGCCGAGCAGCGCCGTCACGTTCTGGAGCATCCGCCGGGTTTGGGCGCGGAAGTCCCCAATGTGCACCGATTTGCCGTCTCCGTCCACGCTGGCCGTGCCGGAGATGAGCAGCACCGCGACGTCGCCGACTTCCACCCGCAAGGCGCGGGAGAACGAGCTGGGACGCTCGTAGTGATAGGCTTCATTGAGCACCTCCGGCGCGCTGATGGCCCGCTTGGTCACCGTTGTGCCCACCACTTCGTTGATGATTCCGTCAACTACCACCCTTTGACTCCTTGGCGCTGCGGTCCCGCCAGAGACCTGCCGCCTCGCGCCATTATACCCTGCCGCGCCCTCCCGTTATACTGGAGAGCGATGACCCGGCGCAGCTTGTTGGCGCTCGCGGGAGCGCCCGCCGCCAGGCTCTGCGCCCAGCGCGGCGGCATGGCCTCTCGTGGCGTCAAGCCCACCCCGCGCGGCAAGCCCTCGGGCCTGCCCTTCCACGCCCGCTTCACGGACGTGGCCGCTCAGGCCGGCCTCCGCGCTCCCGTCATCTACGGCGCGCCGGATCGCGTGGACTACATCATTGAGACCATGGGCGCCGGCATTGCCTTCCTGGACTACGACAACGACGGCTGGCTGGACATTTTCGTGCTCTCAGGCCGGCATCTGGACGGGGTGCCCGAAGGCGCCACCAACCGTCTGTACCGGAACAACCGCGATGGCACCTTCACCGACGTCACCGCGCAGGCGGGCCTGGCGCGCAGCGGCTGGGCCTACGGCGTCACCGTGGGCGACTACAACAACGACGGCTTCGATGATCTGTTTGTGACCTATTGGGGACAGAACGTTCTCTACCGCAACAACGGCGACGGCACCTTCACCGACGTGACCAAAGAAGCCGGGCTGCTCGGGAAAGCCCCGCGCTGGGCGACAGGTTGCACCTTCCTCGACTACGACCGCGACGGCCACCTGGACCTGTTTGTGTCCCACTACCTCAAGTTCGACCTCAAGACCGTTCCCCGCGCCGGCCAGGACGAAGCCTGCAACTGGAAGGGCGTTATGATCAACTGCGGGCCGCGCGGCCTGCCGCCCGAGACGCACTGCCTTTACCACAACAACGGCGACGGCACCTTCACCGACGTCACCGCCGCTTCCGGCATCGGCCAGGCCACCCCCGGCTTCGGGTTGACCGCCGTGGCCGCCGATTTCGACAACGACGGCTGGCCCGACATCTACGTGGCTTGCGATTCCACCTCCAGCCTGCTGTTCCGCAACAACCACGACGGCACCTTCACCGAGGAGGGCCTGGAGCGCGGCATCGCGCTCAACGAAGACGGCCAGGAGCAGGCTGGCATGGGCCTGGGAGTGGGAGACTTCAACCTGGACGGCCGCCTGGACATCTTCAAGACCCACTTCACCGAGGACACGCCGACCCTGTACGTCAACCGCGGCAAGGGCGTCTTCGAGGACGTGACTATCCGCGCCGGCTTGGGCGTCGAAACGCGCTTCATCTGCTGGGGCGCCGGCCTGGCGGACCTGGACAACGATGGCCTCCCGGACATTTTCGTGGTCTGCGGCAGCGTGTACCCCGAGGTCGAGAAGAAGTACCCGGAGTATCCCCACCGCATGCCGCGGTTCATCTTCCGCAACTTGGGTGGCGGCAAGTTCGAGCAGTTGATCGAGGAGGCCGGGCCGGGCGTAGCCGCCCTGCACGCCAGCCGCGGCTGCGCCTTCGGCGACTTCGACAACGACGGCGACCTGGACGTGCTCATCATGAATGTCAACGAGCCGCCCTCGCTGCTGCGCAACGACCT
>CAZIRH010000216.1:0-8294 GCA_964541065.1 uncultured Solibacteraceae bacterium | reverse complement strand
GGCTGGTGGCGGCGACGCGCATCACGTCCACCTCGAGGGCGCCGCGCGAGGCCAGCAGCGAGTAGCCGCCCCAGCCCAGGCCCAGCAGCAGCGCCAGCGCGCCGGCCAAAATGCCGGCGCGCGCGGCTGGAGAGAGTCTGCCGCCGCGGTCAGCGCGGTCGATACGAAGGTCTTTGAGGTCGCTGCCCATGGGTTCACATCTCGCGGAGTGCAGTCAGGATCTCCTTGCGGGCGGCCATACGGGCGGGGAACAGCCCGCCCAGGGCGCCCATGATCAAAGCGCAAGCCACGCCGGTGGCGGCAATCGCCGGCGTCACCCGGAACTGAAAGGCGATTTCGCTGAAGGTGGTGATGTTGCCGAGTGCGGCGGTGACCGTGTTGAGCGGCAGGGCCAGCAGGCACCCCAGCAGGCCGCCGAACGCCGCCAGCAGCAGGGATTCGAGGAAGAAGCTCAGCAGGATGCTGGCACGCGAGAAGCCCAGCACGCGCAGCGTGCCGATCTCGCGCGCCCGCCGGGCCACCGCCGCGTACATGGTATTCATAGCGGCGAAGCTCGAACCCACGGCCATAATGATAGCCACCACCATGCCCACGTACTGGACGGGCCGGCCGGTCCGCATCTGTGTCGCGTAGTAGTCGAGTTCGGTCTGCGCCGCCGAGTTCAGGCGCCGGTCGTCGTTGATGTCGCGGATCAGCGCCTCGAGCGCGGCCGCATCCACGGCGCGAACAAGCGCCGAAGAGAGCGTCTCGACGCGGTCGAAGTCGGCGCTGACCTGGTTGACGTCGGCGAACATCTCGCTCCTGGCCGAGGCCTTGTCCGTATCGAAGATGCCCACTACCCGCCAGTCGCCGCGCCCGAACCGCAGCCGCTTGCCCAGGCCGGCCCCGGGATTCCGGCGGGCGATCGCCTCGCCGACCACCACCTCGCGCCTGCCGGTTTCAAACCAGCGCCCAGCCACCACCCGCAGATCGCGCATCTCGATTCCCACCGGGGACAGGCCGCGCAGGGTGACGTTGGCGCCGTCCGGATTGGAGACGCTCGGAACGTTGATGACGGTGACGATTTCCAGCGAAGCCATCGACTCGCCATTGCGCGCCCGCGCGATGCCCGCCTTGACTCTCACATCCTGGTACGCGGCGCGGCTGAAGTTGCTGGTCAGCTCGGATTCCGAGCCCTTCCGCACGACGATGACGTGCAGGGGATGCCCGGAGGCGCGGAAAGCGACCCGGAGGCCCTCCACCAGGGCCAGGACGGCCAGCAGCACCGCCACGGTGAAGGCGATGCCCAGAGCCGTCATGGCCGTGGTGGTCTTGCGCACCGCCAGGTTCCGGAAGTTGTAGGCCAGTGGGATTCCCATGGTGCGCTCCTCAGCCGGTGTGCCGGATGGCCTGAATGATCGGGATGCGGGCCGCGCTCCAGGCGGGAACCAACGCGCTCACCAGCCCGATGAAAGCCGCCGCCACCAGCGCGGCCACGGCCACCACCGGCGGGACGGTCAGGTTCCGCAACGCATCGAACGCCAGCGGCCCGTTGCGCACCACGCCGCACAGCAGACTCGCCAGGCCCAGCCCCAGCACGCCTCCAGCCACCGCGATGAGCGCCGCTTCGCCCAGGATGATCCCCAGGATGCCGCGCGGTGTGAAGCCCAGGGTCTTCAGGATGCCCACTTCGTGAATCCGCTCGCGGATCGACATGGCCATGGTGTTGGCCGACACCAGCAGGATGGTGAACGTTACGGCCGCGCTGACGCTCAGCAGGAAGGCTTTCACGTCGCCGAGGAACCGCAGGAAGCTCAGTTGGAAGGCTTGCTCGGACTCGGTCCGGGTCTGCACGTCGGAGTTGCGGAACATCTCATCGACGGCGCGGGCGATGCCCGGCACCGCCTCGGGGCTCTCGGCCAGGATGATGAACATCCCAGCCAGGCCCCACTGGCGGCGTCCCTCCGAGACGCTTTCCTCCAGGTAGTTCCAGTGGAAGTAGAGGATCTCGCTGCCCACGGGAGCGTCGTAAATCGCGCGCAAAGTGAGCTCCAGCTTCATGGGGAAGATGTCGCCCACCACGGTGATGCGGTCGCCCAGCTTCAAGCCCAGGCGCTCGGCCAAGGGTCGCCCCATCATGCCGGCGGTGCGTTCGGCGCGGAACGCTCGCTGCTGGTCTTCCGGCACCTGCATCTCGCCGCGCAAGGTGAAGATACGGTCGGGCTCGGTGGCCAGGCGGGCGAAGAAGTTCTGGGGATTGCGGCTGTCCTTGTAGACCCCGCCGAACCACTGCGAGGCGCCCACCTCGCGCACGCCGGGGATCTGCCGGATCTTCTCCCGGTAGTACAGCGGCATGGGGAACGCCAGCGAAACCCGGTTCCGGGCGATCAGCCGAAGAGCCTGCGCGGGCGCAGCTTTTTGCAGGTAGAAGGCGCGATACATGGCCATCACCATGCCCAGCAGGCACAGCGAGGCCGCCAGGCTCAGCACCGTCAGGGTGGTCCGCCGCTTGTTGCGCCAACTATTCTTGAGAATCAGTGTCAGGTAGCGGCCCATGGCTCACGCGCCTTTCTGCCCCAGCAGCGCCGCCAGCCGGGCATAGCCGGCACGGCTCACCGGGAGCTGGGTGCCGTCGGCCAGCACCGCCAGCTTGCTGTCCTTCCCGTACGGCTCGATCTTCGTCACGCGCTCGAAGCTGACCAGGTAGGAGCGGTGGATGCGGACAAAGCGCGCGGGGTCGAGGCAGGCTTCCACGCTGGAAATGGTCTGCTGCTTTAAGTACTTCTTGCCGCCGCTCGCCAGGGCCACGTAGTCGTCTTGCGCCTCGGCGTAGTCGAGCCGGGCCACGGGGATGATGTGCACCTTCACGCCGTCCTTGACCACCAGGCGTTCGGCGTAGTGCGCCGGCGGGCGCGCCGCAGCCGCCAGTTCCGCGGCGGGCGGCAGTTTCTGCCCCAGCCGGGTCTGGGCGCGCTCCAGGGCGGCCTCGAAGCGGGCCGCCGAGAAGGGTTTCAGCAGGTAGTCCACGGCATGCACCTCGAAGGCCCGCATGGCGTAAGTGTCGTACGCCGTGACGAAGACAATCGCCATGTCGGCGCCCGTCAGTTCGAGCACCTCGAAACCGTCCAGCTTGGGCATCTGCACGTCGAGAAACACCAGGTCGGGTTTGAGCTCGCCGATGGCTTTGACCGCCTCGAAGCCGTTCGCGCACTCCGCCGCGACCTCGATTTCCGCGTGCGGCGCGAGCATCTCGCGGATGAGCGCGCGGGCCAGTTCCTCGTCGTCCACGATCACGGCGCGGGTTCTGCGTTCAGCGTCGCGGCTCATAGGGTTCAGCTTCGGTTTCTGCGGGCAGGGAGATCCGTACCCGGTAACGGTCCCCGGCGGCTGCGGCTTCCAGGCTGGCCTCGTCGCCGTAGCGGGCCTCCAGGCGTCTGCGCACGTTGGGCAGTCCCAGTCCGTTGGTGCGCCGCCCCGGCGCTTCGGGATCGATGGCGTTCTCGAGCATAATCCACAGGCGCGCGTCCGAGCGGCGGGCCTCCAGCCGGATCCATCCGCCTTCCGGGAGATTGGCGATACCGTGATTGACGGCGTTCTCGACGAGGGGTTGCAGCAACAAGGGTGGGACAAGGAAGCCTGCGCACTCCTCCTCGACGGTTTCCTCCACGTTGAGCCGGGCGCCGAAACGCACTTTCTCGACGGCCAGAAAACTGCGTACCAGGGCGAGTTCCTCGGCCAGCGGGACGCTGGTCTTGTCGCCCAGGCCCAGCGTGCGGCGCAGGAAGTCGGCCAGCAGCACGCACATCTGGCGGGCGCGCACCGGATCGATGCTGGTCAGGGCGCTGACGGAGTTGAGGCTGTTGAACAGGAAGTGCGGGTTGACCTGGGCCTTGAGCGCCTTGAGTTCCGCTTCCCGCGCCAGGGCCCGCGCCTCGGCCGCGCGGGCTTCCGCCTCGCGCGAGGCCTCCACCGCTATCAGCAGGTAGTGGAAGGCCACCGACAGCAGGTAGATCAACACGCCGACGCCGAACAGCAGCGGCCACTGCGCCTCGAGGCGCTGGTCGAGCCCCTGAAACACCGGCAGCGCGGCCAGGACCTCACCCAGCGCCGCGCCTGCCAGCACCCACAGGCCGCTGGCGACCGCGGCCGCCGCCAGGTGGCTGGCCGCCAGCCTCCCCAGTCCGGCCTGCCGCACCGGCAGCATGCGGCACGGGTACCAGGCCGCCAGGCAGACGAATGCGCACAGCAGGCACAGGGGTGGCACTACTGCCCAGGCCTCGTGCAAGCGGAGGGCGCCGGAAACCACCAGCAGAAACACCAGCAGCCCGGCCAGGGGCACCCAGGCCAGCAGGTAAAGGCCGAGACTTCCGGGGCGGGCGAGGAGCGGGTGCACGACCAGACCTCAGTTCTTGACTTCCACGCCTCCGAACAGCGCGAAGCCCCGGAGCAGCAACTCCTTGGTCTCCGCGCTCGCCGGGGGAGCGGGATGGTGGGTGTGATCGCCGTAGCCGCCGAACACGCCCGCCCCCTGGACGGTAACCAGCCAGCTCTCTGGCACCCGAATCTCCACTCCACCGAACATGGAGTTGGCTTCGATGACCGCCCGGTTGCCCTTGATGGCCGCCTGCCGGAGGTCCAGTTCGACGCCGCCGAACATGGCGAACACCTGGCCGCCCTCGAATTCCTGGCTGTTGACGCGCCGCTCGATGCCGCCGAACACAACCCACTCATTGAGCCGCGACGCCGACGAACCGGGAGGCAGGCGCACTCCCCTGGGACCTTCGATCGCTCTCCACAGCAGCAGCAATCCGATGGCGATCAGAATCAGCGGCCAGAGGTCGCGGAAGCGAACGTGCCAGAGGTCCAGCTTGTCCAGCAGCAAGACGGTGCCCACCACCGTCAGGATGGCTCCCGCGACGCGATTGCCCACGCACTCCCGCATGAGCAGATTGCACATGCCGATGAGGATGAGAATGACGGGCCAGAACCGGAAAACGTCGCGCGCCTGGAGCACGTCAAACCGGTCCAACAACAAGATCACGCCCAGCGCGGTGATTATTACCCCGGCGACCAGGCCCGGGCCGTGCCGGCCAGCGCAGCAGGCTGGTGCATTTCGGTCTGCTTGTAGCATGTCCCTTCACCTCCACCGTATCATGGGCGGGGCCGTGCTCCCTCGGCGGCCTCGTGCAGCTTCGCCACGCCGAGAGCGATGAGCGCGGCCGGCCAGAGCCGGAACAGGTCCTGTATGGCGGGGATGTCCAGGCGGTCGGCCAGCAGGACCAGACCCACCAGGAGCATCAACACCGCCATGATCACGTCCCATGTGATGTGAATCTTGTTTGCCATCACAAGGCCACAGTAGCGCCGCAGCGCCGCGGTTTCCCCTGGTTTTCGGCGAGCGGCGGCGCGCTACCGGCGAACGCCCCTTGGGGGTGGCGAGTGTTTACAGGAAGCGCTCCACCCGGGCCTCGATCTTGAACTGCTTGCCGCTCGGTTCAAGCGGCAGGGTCTTGCCCTTTCGCTCGAGCACCAGGGTGCGGCGATCGCTAGGCTTGCCGCGCAACGCGTCTACGACGGCGCCCATCGTCATGCCGGTGGTCTTCAGACTGTCCACCTGGAGGAGCTTGTCCCCCGGCTCAGCCCCTTCGACGGCCGGCTTCCCATTTTTCCTGGCAACGCCGATCACCTGGTAACTGCCGTCGGCTTCCGGCCGCAGGGTGAGCCCCACCAGGTCCATGTCGTGTGAATCGAACTTCGCGCCCTTCTTGAAGTAGACGGCGCTCGCGGCGTAGTCAATCTCGATCCGAAAGGCTTTGAAGGCATTTGGGCCCAGAATGCCACTAACCGGGCGGGCGGTCTTTTGCGAGTACCAAGCGGCGAATCCCGATGCCTTCGGAAGCCCGGCCATGCCGACGTCGGCCAACCGCACGGGCCCCCACTGAAGCTCGGGCAGGCGCATGACCAGCCAGACTGACTCCTGCGGCCACCATCCCCAGATGTTTGCGCAGCCCAGCGCGCCGGAATGGCGTGGCCAGCCTGGATGCCGCGCCGAGAGCCGCTCCAGCAGTTCTTCGGACACGAAGCTATAGGACGCGCCGTTGTCCAGCGCGAAGCTGTGGCTCTCCCCATCGACGACCGCATCGATTTGGACGATGCCCGTCGTGGGGTGAGCGCTCGCCGAAGCGCGCACGCCCACGGGCTTCATGGTGCCAGGGGCCGCAATCGTGAGGCGGAGTTTGGGATAGTCGAAGACGACTTGATACTGCTTCAGCACCGTGGAAGGCAGATTGGCATCATTGTGCATCGTGTGGAAAACCCACTGCGGCCCCCCGCCCAACTGGACCTTCGATTTCACGTCGTCGAATTTGAGCGGCATCCCGCCGATTCGGACGCCCGCAGGGGCCGGCACCACAAGTTCCCGGTCCTTTTCCTTGGCCCCCGACAGATCGGCGCCGAGATCTCGGGCCAGAGCCTCGCTCATGAAAAACTCCGGATTCCCCGTGTCAACCCAGAGGCGGGCTCTGCGCCAGGTGCCGTCCTTACGCTGGAACTCCGCCTCCACCAGCATGCGGTTGTGATCGAGAGTGATAGGAACGGTCACCTGCTTCGGGTCCGCCGCGGCCAGAAGTGGCGGAACGCAGCCGGCGGCTGCCAGCATGCAGCCCAACGGTACGTTCATGGTGGATCCTCCTGGACGGGTGTGGGGTCCGTCAGCGGCGTAGATGACCGGGCTCTCCATTTTGGCTTCCCGGTCGTCTTCCAGAATACACCCCGCCGCTTCCGTGGCGAGCCTCCCGCCAAGGCCGCTCCGGCCGGCGAGGACGCCCCGGCATACACTGGTTCAGATGGCCGACGAAGACTACATGCGCGAGGCGCTGGGGCTGGCGGAGGAGGCCGGGCAGGGGGGCGAGGTGCCGGTCGGGGCGGTGGTGGTCGAGGAAGGGCGGATCGTCGGCCGGGGCCGCAACTCGTCGGTGGCGCTTTCCGATCCCACCGCGCACGCGGAGATTCAGGCCTTGCGCGAAGCGGCCGCCACGGTGGGCAACTACCGCCTGGAGAGCGCGGTCCTCTATGTGACGCTCGAGCCCTGCGTGATGTGCGCCGGAGCGCTGGTGACCGCGCGGGTGCAGCGGCTGGTCTTTGGCGCGCGCGACCTGCGCTTCGGCGGCGTGCGCTCGAAGTTCCGCCTGGCCGACTCGGACCTGCTCAGCCACCGCCTCGAGATCACGGAGGGCGTGCTGGCGGCGGAATGCCTGGAGCTGCTCCAGCGGTTCTTCCGCGAGCGGCGGTAGGGGCTAGTAGGTCACCTTGTTCACCCAGTTGCCGTCTTCGTCGTAGTGCGGCCAGGGACCCACGCGGCGGAAGCCGCTGACGATGAAGTCGTCGAACATGGGGGTGGGCTCGAAGTAGCCGGGATAGCGGAGGTGTTCCTTGATCACCGGCTCGTTGAGCTCCACCCCCAGGCCCGGCGCCTCGGGCACGGTGATGTAGCCGTTCTGGACGATGGGTTTGGAAGGGCCGGTGACCAGGTCGTTCCACCAGGGAAAGTCCACCGCGTGGTTCTCCATGACCACGAAGTTCTTGAGCGTCGAGGCCAGGTGGACACTGGCCATCGAGCCCACCGGCGAGCCGGCAAAGTGCAGGACCGTCTGGATGCCGTGTAGGTCGGCGTAGTCGGCGATGCGCTTGGTCTCGATCAGCGCGCCCGAGGTCTCCGGGTCGGGCTGGATCAGATCCACGGCCTGATTGTCGATCAGGTCCTGGAAGCCCTCTTCGAGCCCGAAGATGTCTTCACCCGTCAGGATCGGCGTGGTGGTGGCCTCCTTGATGGCCTTGTAGCCGCGCCAGTCGCGCCAGGGGATGAAGTCCTCCGCCCAGGCCAACTGGTAGGGTTCGAAGGCCCGCGCGTAGCGGATGGAGTCGTTCACCGACAGGCGCCCGAAGTGATCCGCCCCCAGCGGGGCGTCCCAGCCGATGGCGTCGCGCACTGCGGCGATGTACTCGCACAGGTACTTAAGGCCCTTCTCGGTGGCCGCGCCGTTCTGGTGGACGGCGCCGGGGCGATCGGCCACCAGGCTGGTGTAGAGATCCATCTTGAAGAAGGTGAAGCCCATCTGCTTGCGCTTGAGCATGCGCGCGCCATAGATCTTCGGGTCCTTGTGGCCGGTGGTGTCGCAGTAGCAGCGGACGCGGTCGCGCAACTTCGATCCGATCAGCTTCCACGCCGGCACGCCGTAGACCTTGCCCGCGATGTCGTGTAGAGCTATGTCCACGGCGCTGTAGCCGCCGCCCATGCGCCCCTGGCCGGCGAACGG
>CAZIRH010000215.1:0-8301 GCA_964541065.1 uncultured Solibacteraceae bacterium | reverse complement strand
TCTTGGGAACCCTGCTTTTGTTCACGCAGGAACGCCGCAAGGATGTTTTCGTGGCCACTCGTTCTTACGGCGAGGACGCTCGCACGCTCCGGACGGAGCTGGACGAGAGCCTCAAGGAACTGGGCACGGACTACGTCGATATCTGGTACATCGGCGCGAAGGACACCCCCGGCAGCGTCACCGACGACATGCTGGAGGTGCAAATGACGGCGCAGAGGGCGGGGAAGGTCCGCTTCCGGGGCATGAGCACGCACCGCCTGCCGCGCATGCTCGACTTCATTGTCAAGCGCGGCCGTTTCGACGTGATCCAGGTGACCTACAGCTTCGCCATCGGCACCGGTACGGATGGCCCTGCGATCGAAGCGGCCCTGGACGAGCTGAAGAAAGCCGGCGTCGGCGTAGTGGCCATGAAAGTGATGGGCGGCGGTTACGTTCGCCGGCTGGCGGACTCCCTGCGCCGTTTCCTCCTACAGCGGCCCAGCGCTTACGTGGCCGCGCTACGGTGGGCCATGCGGTACGACCGCGTGCAGACCAGCAGCGTCCGTATGGCCGACCGCGAGCAGCTTGAGGAGAACATACGCGCCATGGAGAGGCCCTTCTCGGAGGAGGACCGCAAGCTGCTGGCGGCGCACCTGGAGCGGATCGGCCCGCTCCTGTGCCGGATGTGCGGGGCCTGCGACGGCGCCTGCCCGAAGGGCCTGCCGGTTTCTGACCTGGTGCGCTCGGTGACCTATGCGGAGGGCTACAGAGTGTACGCGATGGGCCGCGAGCGCTTTGACCGCCTGCCGCCGGTGGTGCGCCAGGTGCGCTGCGCCGGCTGCCGGAGCTGCGCGGTGCGGTGCCCCAACGGCGTGCGCGTGCGGGAGCGGCTAGTGCGCGCCCAGGAGTTGTACTGCTGAGCTCTGCTACTCCCGCGTCACTGGGCCGAGCTGTAGCGCAGGCCCTCGGCCTGCCGTGCCGGCACTCTTGCCGGCGCACGGCGCACCGAACCTTGTGAGAAACGCGGGCTCGCGCCTCGTGCCTGGCTCGCCCCTGAACAGCCCTTCACGTGTGGCAGCCCACCGCGCCGGCATATGCCAGGGCCTCGCGAATGTCTTCAGCTTCCAGGTAGGGGTAGGCTTTCAGGATTTCCGCGGCGGAGAGCCCGGAGGCCACCAATCCCACCACCGTGCCCACGGTGACGCGCAGGCCGCGGATGCAGGGCTTGCCTCCCATGACCTCCGGGTTTCTCGTGATCCGCTCGAAGCGCATACACACCTCCTGCGTGGGCCGTCAGTACTATTCTAGACCTCCTGCCCCCTCAGTTCTGGTCCAGCCACTCCGGCCGCTTCAGCACTTCACGGGGCCGGCTGCCGTCGGGCGGGCCGATGAGGCCTTCCCGCTGCATGCGGTCCAGGATGCGGGCGGCGCGGCCGTAGCCCAGCCGCAGGCGCCGCTGGAGGGTCGAAGTCGAGGCTTTGCCCATCTCCACCACCACGCGCACGGCGTCGCGGTAGAGCGGATCCTCCTCGCCTTCGAACTCGGGGTTCTCGCCTTCCTCGTCCTCCTCCGAAGGCGGCGCCACCAGGTAGGAGGAGTCGTACTCCGGCTCGGCCTGCCCCTTCCAGAACTCGACCACCTGGTGGATCTCGGTCTCGGTGACCAGCGCGCCGTGCATGCGGACCAGACGCGAGGAGCCCGGCGGGAGGAAGAGCATGTCGCCCCGGCCCAGCAGGTGCTCGGCGCCCATCACGTCCAGGATGGTGCGGGAGTCCACGCGGGTGGCCATACGGAAGCTGATGCGGGCGGAAAAATTGGCCTTGATCAGGCCGGTGATGACGTCCACGCTGGGCCGCTGCGTGGCCAGCACCAGGTGGATGCCCACGGCCCGCGCCATCTGCGCCAGCCGCGTCACCGCCTGCTCGACGTTGTGGCCGTCCACCATCATCAGGTCAGCCAGCTCGTCGATGACGATCAGGATGCAGGGCAGCGTCTGGAGGTCTTCCAGTTCCTCCTCGTTTTCCTCGAACAGGCTGATGGGCTCGTTCTGCAACTGGCGCACCCGGCGGTTGAACTGGTCGATGCTGCGGACACGGTGCGCGGCCAGCAGCCGCAGGCGCCGCTCCATCTCCAGCACCGCGTTGCGCAGCGCGTTGGCGGCCTTCTTGGGTTCGGTGATCACCGGCGTGAGCAGGTGCGGGACGCCCTCGTAGAGTCCCATCTCCAGGCGCTTGGGATCCACCAGGATCATGCGAACCTCTTCCGGGCTGACCTTGTAGAGCACCGACATGATCAACGAGTTGAGCATGACGCTCTTGCCCGAGCCGGTCGAGCCGGCGATCAGCAGGTGCGGCATGCCTTCCAGCGGCGTCACCCGGATGCGCCCGCGGATGTCCTTGCCCAGCGGGACCGTCAGGTGGGAGGCCGACTTGCGGAACTCCTCGGACTCCAGGACCTGGCGCAGGCAGATGATCTCGCGGTGCGCGTTGGGGACCTCGATGCCGACCGTGGGCTTGCCCGGAATGCGCTCGATCAGAATGGACTCGGCCTGCAAGCCCAGGCACAGGTCCTCGGTGAGGGTGATGATGCGGCTGTACTTGATGCCCGCCTCGGGCTTGAACTCGAAGGTGGTGACCACCGGGCCGGGGTTGATCTCGACTACCGAGCCCAGCACGCCGAACTCCTCGAACTTGGACTTGATGCGCGCGGCGGTGTCCTTGAGTTCCTGCTGGTCGAAAGCGCTGCGGGCCGGCACTTCGTTGAGCAGGTCCGTGGGAGGGAGCTGGTAGCGCGGCTGGGCCGGCGGGCGCATGGGCACCACCCGGGGGCGGGCCGTGTGCGGGGGGATCACCGGGGCGGCGGCCGCCGGCGCCGGCTTGGGTTCCGCTGGCGTCTCCTCCAGGGTCCGAATGGGAATCTCCTCGAGCGGCGCCGCGGTGCGCTCGAAGGCGCGCTCCGGTTCGGTGACGACCTCAGGAACCGCGTCTGGAACCAGCGCCCGGCGCGCACGGTGGCGGACCCGAGCCTTCTCCAGTCTCCTCTCGCGGCGAGCGGCCCGCCAGCGGCTCCAGCCGCCCGCTACGGCCAGCACGCCGACCAGCGGCCAGGAAACCACACCGGCGGCGTGGGCCAGCCGGAAGCTGGTGGCCAGATACAGTGCGACTAGCAGAGACCCCAGTCCCACCAGCACGGCGCCGGTGGGGTTGAATGCCGCCTCCAGGGCATCGGCCAGCGCCAGGCCCACAACCCCTCCGGGGGTCACCGACCCGTCGAACAGCGTCCAGCGGGGACCGAGGGCCAGCACGGCGGCGCAGCTTGCCAGCAGCAGCACCGAGCCCAGCATGCGGGTCAGCGGCGCCTGGCTCGCCCGGGCGCGCACCCGCCGCCAGGCCACCACGCCGACGAAGACCGGCAGCAGGAAGGAAGCCAGGCCAAGACCCTGCCAGCACAGGTCGGACAGGTAGGAGCCTGCCGGCCCGATCAGGTTCCGGCAGCGCACCGCGCCAGCCGCTGTGTTGAAGGAGGGGTCCTCCGGATGGTACGAGAGCAAGCTCAGCCAAACGAGCAGGCCCAGGAGCAGAAAGAGAATGCCTCCCGCCTCACTCAGGCGGGAGTGCGGTCGGGACGTTGACCCATTCATGCCGCTTAGCGGCGAAAGAAGATAGCCAGAGCAATCACTATTATGCCAAAAACCACGCGGTAGTACACGAAAAAACGCAGGCCATGGGTGCGCAGGAAGCGCAGGAAGAAGGCGATCACGATCCAGCCGGTCAGGGCGCTGGTCAGCACCCCCGCCAGGAAGGGGAGCTCCAGCCCGGGCGGCAGGCCGCCCTGCTGCTTCAAATCCCAGGCGGCTTTGAGCGCGGCCCCAGCCAGGGCCGGCGTGGAAAGCAGGAAGGAAAACCGGGCCGCGGCCGGTCGGTCCAGGCCGCGCAGCAAGCCCGTCGAGATAGTGATCCCGCTGCGCGAGGTGCCCGGAACGATGGCGATGGCCTGGGTGGCGCCGATCCACAGGGCATCGGCCAGGGAGACCTCGCCCACGCCGCGTTTGCGGGAGCCCAGCTTGTCGGCCAGGTACATCACCCCGGCGACCAGGATGAGCATGGTGGCCATCACGTAGGGGCTCCGCCAGACGGTTTCGGCCTGCTCCTGGAAGACGGCGCCGGCCGCGAGCGCCGGCAGGGTGGCCAGGGCCAGCAGCCAGAGCAGTCTCCGATGGCCGGCGATCTCGGAACCCTGCCTGGGGCGGGCTCCGACGGCCGCAGCGAGCATGTCCCACCAATCCCGGAAGAAGTAGGCGACCAGCGCGGCCAGGGTGCCCAGGTGCAGGGCGATGTCGAAGCCGAGGCCGGGGTCGTGCCAGCCCAGCAGCCAGGGAGTCAGCGCCAGGTGCGCGGTGCTCGAGATGGGTAGGAACTCGGTGAGGCTTTGCACGATGGCCAGCACCAGGGCCTGGTGTAGGGGCATACGAACAAACCATGGTAGCGCAGAGCCGGGCTGTCTCCGTGCTACGATACACAGGGGAAGAGCGGGGCAGCGGCCCCGCCGCGGTGAGAGATGCCCAAGCTGGAAGCCTGGGGAGCGAGCGACCCTGGCCTGGTGCGCCAGAACAACGAGGACAGTTTCTTCCTCGACCAGGAGCTCGACCTGGCCGTTGTGGCCGACGGCATGGGAGGCGCCTCCTGCGGGGAGGTGGCCTCGGCCCTCACCATCGAGGCGGTGGTGAACTACGTGCGCAAGCCGCCCATTGAGTGGCCGCCGGCGCAATTGCTCGAAGAAGCCATCCAGGAAGCCAACCGGTGCGTGCTGGACCGCGCCTCGAACGATCAAAGCTGCGGCGGCATGGGCTCGACCATTGTGGCCGCGCTGTGGAGACTCCCGCAGATCATTGTCGCCAACGTGGGCGACAGCCGGGCCTACCTGTGGCGGCAGGGTGTGCTGACGCAGCTCTCCTACGATCAGACCCTGGTGAACGAGCTGCGGCAGCGGTTCGGCCTCACCGAGCAGGAGGTCAGCAACTTCCCCCACCGCAACGTGCTGACCATGGCCGTGGGTTCGGCCACCGATCTGGCGGTGCGCACTCACGAGCTGATACTGGAGCCCGGGGACCAGGTGCTGCTGTGCTCGGACGGGCTGTCAGGGCCGGTCCCCGACTCGGCCATCGCCGAGGTGCTGGCCCGGGAGGTTCCGCTGGCCGCGCTGGTGGGGCAGCTTGTCGAGGAGGCCAAGGCCCGGGGTGGACCCGACAACATCACCGCGGTCCTGCTGCGCTACGCGGACTGATGCGGCTTGCCCCCTGCGCTCAATCAGCGCCGGAACTTTTTCGCGGGTTGGTATACTGAAGGTTCCCCCAAGGAGCTCTTGAGTCATGTTTGACCTGTTCCGCAGCCGGGCCAAAGCCGTGCGCTATCTGCTCGGCTTCCTGTTGATGCTGGTGGCTGTCTCCATGGTGGTAACGCTGATTCCCGGCTGGGGCAGCCAGACGGACCGCTCCGACCAGATCGTGGCCGAGATCGGCGACGAAGTCGTGACCCTGCGGGACGTGCAGTCGCAGGTGCAGAAGGAGATGCGCAACCGCAGTTTCCCCGCCGAGGCGGCCACGACTTACCTGCCCCAGCTCATCGAGCGGCTGATCACGGACCGGGTCCTGGCCTTCCAGGCCGCGCGGATGGGTTTTCGGGTCACCGAGGCCGACGTGGAGGAGACCATCCGCGTCGCACTTCCGCAACTGTTTCCGGATGGCAAGTTCATCGGCCGCGAGGCGTACGCCGCGGCGCTGGCGGAGCAGAACCTCAGCGTCGAGGAGTTCGAATCCACCCTGCGCCGGCAGATGCTGATGATGCGGCTCCAGCATCTGGCCAGCGAGGGCGTGGTGGTGACGCCCGCCGAAGTCGAGACCGAATTCCGCCGCCGCAACGAGAAGGCCAGGCTGGAATACATCGCGCTGGCCACGGACAGCTTCCGCTCGCAAGTCACCGTCAGCGCGGACGAGGTGCGCGCGGACTACGAGAAGAACCGCCCGCTGTTCAGCGTCCCGGAGACCCGCAGCTTGAGCCTGCTGGTGGTGGACGAAGAACGGATGAGCGCGCAGGTCAATGTCCCCGAGGCGGAGCTGCGCCGCCTCTACGAAAGCAACAAGGACAACTTCCGGATTCCGGAGCGCGTGCGGGTGCGACACATCCTGCTGAAGACCACCGACAAATCGCAGGACGAGATTCCCAAGACCCAGGCCCGGACTGAAGACCTGCTCAAGCAGATCCGCGGCGGCGCCAACTTCGCCGATTTGGCCCGCAAGCATTCCGAGGACACCGTTTCCGCGGCCAAGGGCGGCGACCTGGACTGGATCGTGCGGGGGCAGACCGTGAAGGCCTTCGAGGACACGGCCTTCTCGCTCAAGCCCAAACAGGTCAGCAACGTCATCAAGACCGAGTACGGCTTCCACATCCTGGAGGTGCTGGAGAAGCAGGAAGCGCGCCTGAAGCCGTTCGAGGAGGTCAAGGATCAGCTCGGCCAGGAGGTCAAGCGGCAGACCGTCTTCGAGCTCATACAGCGGGTGGCGGACAAGGCCCGCGAGGAGCTGGCCAAGGCCCCGGGGCAGGCCGAGCAGATCGCCGCCCGGCTGGGCGTCCAGTTCTACAAAGTGGACAAGCTGGCGTACGACGACAAGCTCCCCGCGATCGAAGCCGGCCAGGAGTTCTTCGAGGCCATTTCCACGCTCCAGCCGGGCGAGGTCACGCCGGTGCTCCAGGGCGGGGCTAACAAGCTCGCGGTGGCCGCTTTGACGGGGGTGCACCCGGCCCACCCGGCGGAACTCGCCGAGGTGGAGAAGGGAATCCGCGTGCGCCTGACCAACGACAAGGCGGGCGAGTTGCTGGGAAAGCGGGCCCGGGAGGCCTTCGAGAGAGCGAAGGCCCTGGGGGGCGATCTGAAGAAACTGGCCCAGTCGCTGAAGCTGGAGCTGAGAACCACCCAGGAATTCTCCGTGGACGGGGCGGCGGACGGCATCGGCACGGCCACCCAGGTCTACCAGGCCTTCATCCTGCCGGTGGGCGAGATCTTCGGCCCGGTGGGGCTGAGCGACCGCCTGCTCATCTGCAAGATCGTCAGCCGCACCCCCGCCGACCTGGGCCAACTGGCCGCGCAGCGCGAGGGCATCGTGGCGGCCGTCAAGACCCGCAAGCTGAACCAGCGTGGCGAGCTTTTCGAGGATTCGCTCCGCATCGGGCTGATCCGCGAGGGCAAGCTCAAGGTCCACGACGGCGTGATCAAGCGCCTCATCGCCAGCTACCGCGGTTGAGCCGGTAACCTCTGGGATGCTCAACGCTCTGCTGGAGTTCCTGCGCACCCTGACCAACCCCGAGCGGCTGATCCACCTGCTCTCCACGGTGCTGGCCGGCTGGTGGGGCTACGCCATGCTATGCGGCATAGTCTTTGCCGAGACTGGCCTGCTGACGGGTTTCTTCCTGCCGGGCGATTCGTTCCTGTTCACCGTGGGCGTGGTGGCCGGGGCCGGCCGGTTGAACATCGTGACGGTCAACCTCCTGCTGATGCTGGCCGCCATCGCCGGCGACAGCACCGGGTACTGGCTGGGGCGGCGCACCGGGCCGGTGGTTTTCGGGCGGCCCAATTCGCGCTTCTTCAAGCAGGAGCACCTGACGCGGTCCCGGACCTTCTATGAGCGGTACGGGGGCAAGACCATCGTGTACGCCAAGTTCATTCCCATCATCCGGACCTTTGCTCCCTTCCTGGCGGGAGTCTCCCAGATGCGCTACCCGCGGTTCCTGACCTTCAGCGTGTGCGGGGTGCTGGGCTGGGTGTTTTCCATCACCACGCTGGGCTACACTCTGGGAAGCGTCGCGCTGGTGCGGCGACACTTCGAGAAGGCCATCTTCCTGATCATCTTCCTGTCGCTCGTGCCGGTGTTGCGAGAAGTCTGGAAGGCCCGCCGGGCCCGCGGCCAAGCCCAGCCATGATGAGCGCGGAGCTGCGCTTCTACGCCGAGCTGAATGATTTTCTGCCTGCCGGGAGACGCTACCGGAGCTTCCGCTGCCAGTTCCTGCTCAGCGGCTCGGTCAAGGACCTGCGAATGATCCGAGCCAGTACGGCCTGAACTGTCAAAGCGGATGGCACCTGCCGGGAGGCCGACGGGGGCGTCGGCCGCGGACCGGGGGTCCGCCTTACCAAGCGGCTGTGTAGGGCGGGCGCCCCCGCCCGCGTTCGGCCCCCCGGGCCGAACTCTTTCTTACGGACGGATTACGGGCAAATGGGATCATCGAACCAAAGCTGAAGCACCCGGTGCCGGCACGGTACTACAATGAGAAT
>CAZIRH010000214.1:0-8304 GCA_964541065.1 uncultured Solibacteraceae bacterium | reverse complement strand
CACATGGAGATCGGCCTGATCCGCCTGGTGGAGGCAGGCAAGCTTCTGCCCCTCGAGCAGGCGCTGGCCGACTTGAGCGCGGGTGCGGGAGCGGCGGTTCTGCCCGCGGTGCCGGCCCCCGTGAGCCGTCCGGCCGCCCCCGCGTTGTTCGCGGACCAGCAGGAGGCGCGGCCTTCGGGCGCCTGGAAGGAGAAGCTGCGCGGGGCCTTTGTCCAGCTGGGGATGAAGTCCAGCGCGGACGCCATCGAGCACTCCGAGGTGATCGAGTCCGCCGCGGAGTTGCGCATTCGCACGCCCAGGGACTATGCCCTGGCCATGCGACCCGCCGACGTCGAGAAGGCCATCAAGCACGTGGGCGGAGACCGGCGCAAACTCAAGATCGAATTCTTCGAAGCCGGGCAGGGCGCCGAAGGCCCGTCCGCACCGGCGCCGGAAGGCCAGGACGAGGTGGCCCGGCGCGCGCTGGCGCACCCGCAGGTGCAGCGCTTCCGGGAGGTCTTCGAGGACGCCGAAGTGCGCGGCGTTCGGGATCTGAAAGAATAGGAGCACCGACGTGAGAATCCCTCCCCAACTGGGAAACATGCAGGGCATGCTCAAGCAGGCCCAGCAGATGCAGCAGAAGCTGCAAGAGGAGATCGCACAGATCCGTGTGGAGGCCTCGGCCGGCGGCGGCATGGTGACTATCCGCATGGACGGCCAGAAGCAGGTGCTGGGCGTCAAGATCGAGCCGGAGGTCACCGGCGACGTCGAGATGTTGCAGGACATGGTGATGGCGGCGGTGAACGAGGCGGCCAAGCGCGTGGACGAGGAAGCCAAGCAGAAGATGGGTGGCATGCTGGGCGGGATGGGCTTGCCGCCGGGACTCCTGTAGGCCATGCCCGACTATCCTGAACCACTGGCGCGGCTGATTCAGGAGCTCAAGCGCCTGCCGGGCGTCGGGCAGAAATCCGCGCAGCGGGTGGCGTTTCACCTGCTGCGCGCGCCGCGGCCGGACGCCGAGCGGCTGGCCCAGGCGGTGCTGGACATCAAGGACAAGCTGGGGCTGTGCGGGGTCTGCAACAACATCAGCGACAGCGAGCTGTGCCCCTTCTGCGGCGATCCCGGGCGCGACCGCTCGGTGATCTGCGTGATCGAGGAGCCCCACGACATCCTGCCGATCGAGACCACGCGGCAGTTCGCGGGCCTCTATCACGTGCTCCACGGCGCCATCTCGCCGCTGCGCGGCGTCGCCCCCGAGCATCTGAAGATCACCAGCCTGCTCGAGCGCCTGGGCGGGGGCGAGGTCAAGGAGGTCATTCTGGCCACCAATCCCACGCTGGAGGGCGAGACCACCGCGGCGTATCTGTCGCGGCTGCTCAAGCCCCTGGGCGTCAAGGTCACCCGCATCGCCATGGGCGTCCCGGTGGGCAGCGACCTGGAGTTCGCCGACGAGGTCACGATGTCCAAGTCGCTGGAGAACCGGAGGGAGATGTAGGCCGCTACGGGCGCTCGCGCAGACCCGCTTGGCTCAAATCGCCGATTTCCACGTCGATCAGGTGATTGGGCGGGCGCGGGTGGGCCAATTCGACTTTGAGGTAGTTGCTGCTGAGGGCCAGGCCCGGCTTCCCCAGCGTGACCACGGAAAGCGTCCGGCCCACCATCGAGCGCCGGAACTCGAGGTTCTTCCGTGCCCCCAGTTCGCGCAGCAGGCGGTTACGCTCCTTGCGGATGCGCTTGGGCACCTGATCGGGCGCTGCCGCGGCGGGCGTTCCCGGGCGGGCCGAGAAGGTGAACACGTGCAGGTAGGTCAGCGGGAGGCGGTCCAGCAAGCGCCGGGTCTCCTCGAACTCAGCCTCGGTCTCGCCGGGAAAGCCCACCATCACGTCGGCGCCGAGGGCAGCGTCCGGCAGGCCCGCGCGGGCCTTCCGGACGCGCTCCTCGTAGTGGCGCGCGCGGTAGCGGCGCCGCATGCGGCGGAGCACCGCGTCCGAGCCCGATTGCAGCGGCAGGTGCAGGTGCCGGGCGAGGCGGGGCGAGCCGGCCATCAGCTCCAGCAGCGAATCGGAAAGGTCCAGCGGCTCGATCGAGCTGAGGCGCAGCCGCTCGAGAGGGGTCCCCGCGAGCAGGCGGCGGAGCAGGTCCGCCAGCCGCAGGCGGGGCCTGAGATCGCGGCCCCAGCGGCCCAGGTCGATGCCGCTGAGGACCACCTCGCGGTAGCGCCGGCTCAGTTGGCGCACCTGCTCGAGGACCCACTCGGGCGGGGCGCTGCGGCTGGGCCCGCGCACTGCCGGGATCAGGCAGAAGGTGCACAGGTGGCTGCAACCATCCTGGATCTTGAGGTTGGGACGCGTGCGGTCCTCGGTGTAGACCTCGGCCGCGGTCCAGCGAGCCTGGCCCGCCCCGCAGGGCTCGTCCACCTGGATCAGGCAGCGCTCCGGCGGCGGGGCAGCGGCCAACTCCGCCGCCTGCGGCTTCGAGGAATTCCCGAGCACCCAGGCGACGCCGGGGAAGGCCGCCAACTCGGCCGGGGCGCGCTGGGCGTAGCAGCCGGTGACCAGGATGCGGGCCGCGGGGCTCTCCCGGCGCGCCCGGCGCACCGCGCGGCGCACGTCCTCATCCGCTGCGGCGGTGACCGTGCACGTGTTCAGGATGATCAGCTCGGCTTCGTGCCGTGGCGCCGGGCGGAAGCCCCGGCTGCGGAGTCCCTCGGCGATGGCAGCGCCCTCCGCCTGGGCGCTCCGGCAGCCGAAGGTCTGGATGAAGAATGTCCCCACCTACTCCGATTATAGGGAACACCACGGAGTGGGCCGCGCCGCTGCCGCCTAAAGTCTTCGGGGTAGCCCGCCGATGGAAAAGGCCAAGGGGAGAGTGTCTATGGACCGGCTGCTGTCGCAAGAGGAAATCGACAGCGTCTTTCGCAACCTCAAGCAGAAGGGCCCCGAGGAGGACGCCGCCAGCAAAGCCGTCCCCTACGACTTCCGCCGCCCGGACCGCATCGCCAAAGACCAGCTCCGCGCCATTCACCTGCTGCACGACAACTTCGCGCGCAACCTGGCCTCGAGCCTCTCGGCCTACCTGCGTGCCTACGTCATCGTCAATCTGGTCTCGGTGGAGCAGATCTCCTACGCCGAGTTCTGCCAGTGTTTGCCCTCGCCCACCTGCCTGGTTTCACTCAGCATGAAACCTTACGACGGCAACGCGGTGCTGGAGTTGAACCCCAGCCTGGTGTTCCCCATCCTGGAAATGCTGCTGGGGGGCACCGGCAGGACCAACACCAAGATCACCCGGGAAGTGACCGAAATCGAGCAGGTGGTCCTGGATGGGCTCTACCGCGTGGCCCTGCAAGATTTGCGGCAGGCCTGGCATGGGGTCACCCAGATCGACTTCGTCATCGAGCAGCGGGAGACCGAGCCGCAGCTTCTGCAAATCCTGGCGCCCAACGAGGCGGTGGTGGCCATCGGCCTGGAGGTCCGCATCGCGGAGACCTCCGGCATGATGAACATCGGCATGCCCTCGATCATCATCAAGATGCTGCGGCAGAAGTTCGACCAGCAATGGTCGGTGCGGCGGACCGAATCCACCCTGGCCGAGCAAGCCCGCACCCTGCGCCTGCTCAAGGCCGCCGCCATGCAACTGGACGCGCGCCTGGAGGGTCCCACGCTGCTGGTGTCGGATCTGATGCGGCTCCAGGCGGGCGACGTGCTGTCCTTCGACTACGCGGTGAACAGGCCCGTGGGTTTCCTGCTCAACGGGAAGCTGAAGTACCGAGGCCAGGTGGCCGCCACCGGCCGCAAGAAGGCCTTTATCATCGAGGAGCTGCACCAACCTATCGAGTAGCCGGGCCGCCTGAAGCGGCGGGGAGCGGCGGCTCGACGTCAACGCTCACCACGTGTTGCCCCCGCGGCAGCACCAAGGTATATGCGCCTTCCGCCGCCAACACCACGGGCGCCTTCTGCTCGGCGCCGTCGATCTCGAGACGGCGCGGCCGGCGATCAATGATGGCCAGGGCGCGGGCGGCGCTGCGGTAGGCGAACTCCAGCCCACCCGCCCGCGAGGCCGCCGCGACCAGCTCGGCGTTAAGATCAAGCAGACGGACCTCGGCCGGCGCGGGCGCCGGCTCGACCGTCTGTGGCCCCGGCGGCAGCCACAGCGTCCGGGGGTCCTGCGCCGGCCACAGGCGCCCGTTCACCCGGGCCGGCCCGTTCCACGGGACCCCCACCCCGTAAGGCGAATCGATGAGCAGCCCCGACGGTCGGCGCTCGGCGCGGCTCACGGCCGCCGCCGCGGCGCTCAGCAGGGGCAGGTCGGGAACCAGGATGGAGTTCTCGAAATACAGGGCCACGCGGGGGAAGCTGCGGGAGGCTTGGCTGATGAGCTGAAACAGCTCCGTGCCGGTTTGTATCTTGGTGGGGTACACCTCCTGGTAGCGCTCGACCACGTTGATGTCGATGCCCAGCCGGGCGGTGTGGCGGGTCAGGCTTTGGTAGCGGCGGGCGATCTCGCCGTAGCGTTGCGGTCCCAGGTGCCAGATGGTGGCCGGGTCTTCGATCAGGAAGGTGAAGCTGTGCCGGTCCAGCAGCGGCAGCACGCGTGCGGCGTCGGCGCCGATGGCGTCGCGGATGCCGGCGTCGAAGCCGTCATCGACGTGCGTCAGCACCAGGTCCAGGTTGGGCCTGGACGCGCGGACGGAATCCAGTTCGGCCAGCCATTCGGCTTGCAGCCGCCGTGCCAGTTCGGCGCGGTAGTCCAGGAAGGCGCGCAGCCCGTCGGGGTTCCTGGCGTGGTGCCGGGGCGAAGCCCGCTGGAACAACTCCAGCGGATCGAGTCCCCGCGCCAGGCGGAACTCCCTCCGCACGTCCTCGTTCATGGGCGTAAAGCGGGCCGGATTGGCGGCGCCCTCCAGCGACTCGAAGTAGAGCTCGGCCAGGTTCACGCCGTCCCAGTCGAACTTGCGGATTAGCTCCCGGATGAGGCCCGCGGCCTCGCGCCGGCACTCCGGGCTGGCCAGATTCATGAGCTTGCGCCAGTCCAGATGGGCGTCCTGGAGGAGGGCGGTCTTCTCGCGCCAGGGCGGGTGATCCTCCCAGAACCTCTCGCTCACGTGGGGCAGCTCCAGCCAGGCGTAGGCCAGCAGGCCGTGGCGATGACAGCTTTCGATGAGCGCCCGCAGGTAGCCGTCGTTCTCCGAGTGCATGAAGTGCCAGGCCGCGATGTGCAGCGCGGCGATGCCGGCCTGGCGCCAGCGCCGCGCGAAGTAGTCCAGGTCCACCCGGGCGCGGTAGGAAGAGTCGAAGAAGGCCCACAGACGGCGGGACCGGAACGGCGCTTCCAGGCCCAGGTCGGCCAGGGCTTGCAGCAGGTAGGGGAACCGCTCGTAGCCCCGTGGCCCCGGAGGCGCGGCCACCCACAGGACGGCCCCTGCGCCGCGCCTGAATCCCGCCATGACGGGGGCGCCCTCCCAGCGCTCGCGGGCGAACACACGCGCTTCCGCCGACGTCTCGAAGCGCGGCAGGTCCAGGGCCTCTTCCCAGATGATCGGCAGCGCGGGGATGCGGGTGTCGCGCATGTGCTGCACCCTGAGGCGCCCCTGGCCGGCACGGAAGCCGAACTGGGCGGCCACCTCGGATTCTCCTTCCAGGAGGAGGAAGGCGCCCCGCTCGAGGCGCTCGAGCCACGCTGGCCCCGCGCCGCTGGTGCCCGCCCGGATGACGAAGATGTCCGCCGAGGCCTCGTCTCCCGGCTGGAAGCCTACTGAGGAGAGGACTTCCGGCCACGAACCCGGCTCCCGGCCCACTACCCTGAACTTGAGCGGAGCGGCCAAGAGAGGGGCCGCCAGAGCCAGGCAGATCCAGCTAGCGAGTGACCGCATAGGCGAAGCCGGCCCGGAGGTCGAAGAAGTTGGGCTGGCGCGGGTTGTCCTGGTTCCGCGTGTAGACGCCCCTGAGCAGACTGACCGAAAAGGAAAGCGACTCCGGCAGGCCGCGCCAGCGGAACCGCACTCCGGGTCCGAACTCGACGAAGTTGGCCCAGTACTGCCGCTTGAGGTCCGCCGTCAGGTTGCTGTTCCCGCAAAGCTGCGCCGCCAGCCGCCCCAGCGTGGGAAGCGTGTAGCCGTAGCGGTTCTGCCAGTAGAGCAGGACATCGTTCTGGAAGCGGCTCACGAAGACGCCGTCCGCCGAAGTCTCCAGAAACGGCCCCGGCGCCTCGCCGCCCAGCAGGCGGCCGAAGCCGCGCGTGAAGGCCGCGCCGCCACGGTAGTCCGGCACCAGGCGCCCCACATCCGTGCGGCGGAGGTAGCTGGCGGCGGTGCCCGCCTCGGCCCACAGCAGGAGGCCACGCCAGGGGCTGCCCGCCAGGCCCAGCGCGACCAGCAAGGAGCTTTCCGAGAGGTACTGGGGCAGGGCCTCGGAGGTCATGCGCCGGGTGTCGCCGATGATGCGGGCGGAGAGGTAGGGTCTCACCGGCAGGCGTCCGATCCGCACCTCGGTCTTGACCTGCCCGTAGGAGAACACGTCCTTCCAGCGCGAGGAGTAGAAGGGGAAGATCCAGGCGGTGGTCCGGAAGCGGGCCAGCGCGGGCCGGAGGTTCCTGTAAGCCCGGGCGGCCTCGCTGGCCAGGCTTGGATCCGGACTGTTGCGCGCCAAGGCAAACCACCGGACGGCCTGTGCGTCCTGGCGCAGCGTGTTGTAGGTGCGGCCGAGTTCGAGCATAACGGCGAAGTCCGCGGGGTTGGCTTCGTGGGCCAGTTTCAGGTAGTGCAGCGCGTCTCTGAGGTACCCGGCCCGGTAGCTGCGCTCGGCCATTTCTCGGGCGTCGAGGCGCAGGCTGGAGGCGGCGTGCACGACCCGCGCGGCGCCGGCGGCGCGGTGGGCGGCCGGCAGCAGTTCGCGCGCCGCTTCGGCCACCCTCGGCTCGGCGCTTTCCGCCGCCTGCTGGAATGCTGCGAAGGCCTGTTCGGACTGCCCGAGGGCCTGCCGGACACGGCCCAGATCCAGCAGCAGGGCCTGCTCGGCCGGGCGCAGGCGGAGGGCGGCCTGATAGTGTTCGGCGGCCAGCGCGAGTTCATCGCGCTGCTCGGCCAGCGCGGCCAGTTCCCGGTGCGCGCTGAAGTTGTCCGGCGCGCGGGCCACCGTCTCGGACCAGCGCCGGATGCCTTCGGCCAATGCCCGGTCGATTCTCTCGAAGGCCTGCTCGGCGGAGGCCCGCACCGCCGGGTCGCGCGACCGCCGCAAACGGTCGAAGACCCGGCGCGCCTCGGCCTGGCGCTTGGTCTCATGACAGAGGAAGGCGTACTCGAGCGCGAGGTGGGCGTCCTCGGGGTGCAGGCGCAGGGCCGCGGCGAACTGGTCGCGGGCGGCCTCCGTCTCGCCGATCTTGAGGTAGGCGTACGCCAGGTCCTTGCGGACGTCCGCCCGCTCGGGCGAGGCTTCCGCAGCGCGGCCGAACCAGGCCACCGCCGCCTCGTAGTCCCTGGCGCGCAGCGCGGCGTAGGCCTTCTCCAGCAGCGGGTAGGCGGGCTCCGGGGTCTGCGCGCACAGCAGGCTCCAGGCCAATAGCCCAAGCCAGCTCAGAGGTGCTCGCATCGGCGTTTCGGACGGTTACAAGTAATAGTGCTCCCAGCCGACGGGTTCTCGCCCCCGAGATGGCTGTACTATACTGGAAATGTCGCGGGCGCCGCGGCGGGAGTGCCGCTGGGCGGGCCCGGCGGGTCGAGCATGATTATCATTGGCGTATTGACCGCAGTTCACATCGTGATCTGCTTCTTTCTGGTGATCGTGGTGCTGCTCCAGAGCGGCAAGGCGGCCGACTTGGCGGGCGCTTTTGGCGGGATGGGCTCGCAGACGGCGTTCGGCCCGCGCGGCTCCGCCACCATTCTGTCCAAGGCCACGACGATAGCCGCCGGCCTCTTCATGGTGACCTCGATGACGCTGGCGATCCTGGCGAGCAGGAGCGCGGCTACCGGCCGGACCGTGCTGGGTCAGCAACCTGCCAGGCCCCCGGTGACAGCCCCGGCCAAGCCGGCCCCGCCCGTGCCGACGGGCGCTGGTGGCATGGCACAGCCCTCGGTGACGGTCACGCCGCCGGGAGGCGGGCCTTCGCAGACGATCCCGTTGACCCTCCCGCCGCCCCCGGCGAAAGGGCAACCGGCGGCGCCGGCCAAGCCGGCCCCGGCGAAACCGGCGGGACAACCGGCGACGCCGCCGGCCAAGTAGGGGCGGGGCAGGCCGCGCCCCGGCAGTGCGGAGATGGCGGAACTGGCAGACGCGCTAGCTTGAGGTGCTAGTGGGGCGACCCGTGGGGGTTCAAATCCCCCTCTCCGCACCA
>CAZIRH010000213.1:0-8337 GCA_964541065.1 uncultured Solibacteraceae bacterium | reverse complement strand
TCGCCAGTGACGATCACATACCGAGCCGTCGCCTCCAGAATCAGGAAACGCGCGGCGACGGCCAACACCAGCAGCCAGATCAGGCGGTAGCCTTGCGTGGCCCCGGCGATGGTGTTGGTGATGAAGTCTTGCGGCCCAACCGCCGACAGGACAAAGATCAGCCCGGGGCCGATAGTGGTCGTCCCTCGGGCCAGCGTTGCTGTCGTCGATCGAGAAGAGCTCGCCACTCAGAACCGCAGCTTCAGACCGAGCTGGATTTCCCGGCTTCTTCCAGCGCTGGTGATGCGAGCCACATCTTCGCGGGTGGAGGTTGCATCGAAGATCTCCATCCGCTGCGCTTCGGGAAGGTCGAAGTTCGCCCGGTTGAAGAGGTTGAATGCCTCGACCCGAAGCTCCAGCACGGCGCCCCTGCCGAGCACCGGCACGCGGATTTGTTTCCCCAGCGACATATCGACCGCGGCGACATCGGGTCCGATGAGCGTGTTGCGCCCGGCGTTGCCCAGAAAGCCGGGCTCCGGCCGGCGGAACGCGCTTACATCCACCCAGCGCTCCGGGTTTCCGGTCACCGGATTGCCGACTCCGGGCGCCATGTCCGGCCGCTGTCCGGAGTCAAATGCCGGCTTGGCTGTCTTCGTGCGCGCGGCGTCATAGCCCAGCCGCGCCGTCATCGGCAATCCCGACGCGTAGGTGACGATGGCGGCCGTGTCCCAGCCGCCCAGCACGCGCCGCCGGCCCGGGCCCTCCGCCAGCGGCAATTGCCAGCTTCCGCTGAGCGCCACGTAGTGGCGAATGTCATGGCCGGACAGTCCGCGGTTGAAACGCGGGTCGCCGTTGAACGGGAGTGAGACGTAGTTGGACGCTTCGGTGGGAGCGAAGAAGCTGGAGCTGTCATCAATGCTCTTGGAGAACGCGTACGCGACCTGGGCCTGGAGGCCCTGGCTCATGCGCTTTCGGAACTGGGTGTGAAGCGCGTGGTAGAACGAATGCGCATTGAAGGTCCGGTCGCGGATCCGTCCGAATACCGGATTGATGCGCTCGCCGTCGGCAGGAAAGAACAGCCGCCCGTCGGCCAATCGAACCGGCTCCACGAGGTCCGCGTCCTCGGTCAGGGACGACAGGTTCACGCCGTGCGAGCCCACGTACGCGACCCGGAGGCTATGGTCTCGATCGAACATCTGTTCGATGTTGAAGTTCCACTGCTGCACGTACGGCTGGCTGATATTGCGCGGGATCCGTTCCACCCTCCACTCGGGATTCGGGTCCTTCAACAGGGCGGCGAACCCGCCGCGTGGAAAGTCGCCCAGGCCGAGCTTGGAGGTGACGCCTCTGAGGAAGAAGGGGGGGTTCCTTGCGCCGGAGTTGAGAATGTATGGCGATAGGAGAAGGTCGGGGAAAATGCCGTAGCCGGCGCGAACGTTCGTCTTTCCATGGCCGAATACATCCCACGCGACACCCAACCTTGGAGCTATGTTAGCCAGGGAGGGATTGTCGTACAGCGGGTCACCTACGCGCATCTCCGGGTCGCGGAGATTGTCGAGGTTGGCGACTTTTCCATTCACTTCGGTGGGCACAGTGGCCCATTCCCACCGCACTCCCAGGTCGAGAGTGAATCGCTGCGACACTCGCCAGGCATCCTGGATGTAGAGAGCGCCGATCCACTGACGGTGGCCGCGTACTGTGTCTGAGCCGGGCAGTTGTGCGCGAAACCGATTCGGACGGTTCATGAGGAAGTCAGTGATAGTTGCGAAACGGTAGTCGCCGCTCGGCAGGTTCTGGCTGTCGGTGTTGAACCGGGTTCGCTCGAAACGCGCTCCTGCCTTCCAGGAATGGCGGCCGGCCAGCCACGTCGCGTCGCCGCTGGGCTGGAAGGAGTTGAAGATATGCCTGTCGGAGTCGAGCGCTCCCGTGCCGCCGGGAAAATCCGACAGGCCGGATGCGGTGATGATTCCGATCACCTGCCCGCCGGGAAGAAACGCCAAGTCTGGGTCGTCGGTGGCCGGCACCTGGGTGGCAGCGCGGCCGGCCCCGGTATGCGTGCGCAGGAAACCGAAGCGGGCCGAGCCGATCATGCTCGGCGTGAAGATGTGGGTGTGTTCCAGAACGGCCGACTGGCTCCTGGTGATGTTCGATCGAACTCCGAGAGCAAACGCGGACTCATCTGTCCGCGCGCCGTCATCGAAGCTCCATCGGAAAAACAGCTTGTCGGCGTCGCCGAAGTTCTGGTCGAATCGGCCGATGACGAAATCCTCCCGGGCGTCCTCGTCATTGGAGAAGATAAACAGCCCGGTATCGCCGAAGACCGGCCCGTTGGGAAGAGGATAGAGCGCCGCCACTTTGGCCATCACCGGGTCCACCGCCACTGGGCCCCGAACAAGGTTGCCCTGCCGGGCCGGCGCGCTGAGCGTGGAGTTAATGGTGGTGTTGCCCCGCACCTCCCGCAGTCCCTCGTAGTTCACAAAGAAGAAGGAGCGATTGCGGACCACCGGTCCGCCCAGCGAGCCTCCGAATTGATGGCGGCGGAACTCGGGCGGCTCGTCCACGTCGAAGAAATTCCGAGCATCCAGGTTGTCGTTGCGGTGGAAACCGAACAGGCTGCCGTGAAAATCGTTTCCGCCGGACTTGGTGACCGCGTTGATGATGCCGCCGGCGGCCCGTCCATACTCGGCGCCATAGGTGCTGCTCAGGACACTGAATTCCTGCATCGCGTCCACCCCGAGATTGACGCCGTTCACGCTTCCGGGCGTCGAGCCGCTGTAAGTGACCATGCTGACGCCATCCCACTGGAACCCATTCTGGTAAGGGCGCGACCCGGAGATGCTGATCTGAATGCCGTAGCCGGCGTTCACATTGCGAGCCACGGCGCGGGCCGAAGGGACTCCGGCCTCCAGCGTCGCGAGCTGAATGTAGTCCCGGCCGTTCAAAGGCAGTCGCTCGATCGTGCTCCCATCCACCAGGCTCGTCACCGCCGACGACGCCGCTCCGATAGTCTGGGCCTGGCCGGTGACCACGACACTTTCTGACCGATCGCCGATCTCCAGAACCGGGTTGACCACCACCTCCCGGTCGATCTCCAGAACGAGCCCCCGGTACCGGCCGACCTTGAAACCATCCATCTCTACGGTCAGTTCGTACTCGCCCACTTCGAGCCGCGGGAGCCGGAAGAGGCCGCTGTCGTCCGTCCGGGTGGCGCGGGCGGTCCCGGTAGCAGGGCGGTAAGCCACGATCCGTGCACCGGCCACGACGGCTCCCGAACTGTCGGTCACGGTGCCGTTGATCGAACTGGTGCGGTTCTGCGCCCAGCCCAAATGAGCCCCGATCAGGAAAACCGCGGCCAGGCCTGTCACGAGGTTTCTGAAGAGGTTTTGCATAGGGATGTATGCGTCCCGAGCAGGTGCAGCGGTAGGACCTTCTGACCCCCGCTGACATAGGGCTCGGCCACCACAACATGAACGCCGTGGCTCTGTGTCCACCACCGGACGGTGAGCGCGCCCCCCCAGAACTTCTTGATTTCCGAAAGAAAGAAGGACTTCACTTCATCGACGGAACGGATGCCGACTCTCGGATGGACTCGCAACTCGATCTCCGTTTGGGCGGCTCCCTCTCGTTCCACGAGTTGATAGTCGACCGGCGTGCCGCCAAACCTTTCCGGCAGGGTTCTCTCTAGCAGGGTAAGCAGGTCGCTGCCCACCAGGCTCGTTCCCTGCCCGGTGAGCTTGCCGTAGGCGATGATGTTCTCCACCTGTTGTGTCATGCCCAGTGCCGTCCATGAGCAGTCGCAGCGGGCTGGTCCGAGCAGGCCGGCGTCGTGCATCCCGACGTTGACCAGCACCAGCGGCGCGAAAGGCAGCAACGTCGTGAACAGGATCGAATCTACTTCCACATCCGAGAACGGAGCTGGTTCCCGATGGTTGATTAGGGCGAGGGAATCGCGAAAGACATGGACACAGTTGCCCTTGGTCATCCGGCGGCAAGACCACCCGACCGAGCCAAGCTCGACCATCCCGTACCGCGGGAACGGTTCGGCGCCGGCCTTTTCGATGACCGCCCGCTTGGCGTCGGTGAGCGCCTCTCCTCCCACCAAGAACACAGAGCCACTGATGTCCAGATCATGCTGGAGGGCCGCGGCCGCAACGCGGACCGCCCGGCTCACACCAGCGCGGAGGACGCAGGTCAATCCCTCGGACTTGCGCCGGGCCATCCATTTCGCAACGGGGAGGAAGTCGTCCTCGGGGAGGTATGTGGGGAAAGGCGTCTTCACCCCCGCGACCCTGGCCTCCAGGACCAGCCAGTTCGTGAGCGCCCGGTAGTGGAAGCTGTCCAGAACCTTGCCGCCCAGCGCGAACCACCGGTCCACCTGGTAGCCCCTGCGGGGAAGATAGGTCATCCAGCGAACGCCTACTGTTCCGGGTAGCACGGGCACCAGGCCGATGAACACGTCCTCGGGGGTGGCGAACTCCTGTACCCCCAGGATCTGCTGAGCTTCGTGATAGACCTGGTATTGCAGGCTGCGCAGCGTTGCCGTACTGCCGCCGCTCGATCCGCTGGTCAGATGCTCCATGACGCCGGGAACCAGCGGATTGACAAAGTCCGACGGGCTGACGGCGATCTGCTGTCCGGCGCGCTTCACCGGCTTTCTCCCCTTGAATTCGTCGTGGCTCAGGCACACGCCGGCCTGGCGCAGCTTTTCCAGAGTGGCTTCGAGACCATCACTGCGGACGGCGTGCTCGAGGTCCGGATAGGTGCAGCCGGCCCATTGAAACAGCTTGTGGTAGGGATTGGACGGCCTCCCGAAAACGACCTGCCGCACCAATCCCAGAAAATTCGACTCGCGGTTCTCAAGGTGCTTTCGAATGAGGCTCCGAGGGTCCGGTTCCAGGGGAGCACGGACGTAACCGTACCAGGCCTTCGCCATCCCAGTGTAGTAGCGCGCCTCCCGCAGCACAGCTCTCACCTACTGGCCTGTCGCAGGCGCCCCCGGGAGCGCACTCGCGGCCTCGCCTTCTTGCGGTTCACGGCTCAGCACGACTGCGGTCTCGCCTCGCGCGTCGAGGCCGGCATGCACGCTCCCGTGCCTGGTCCTGTGGAATCGGCTCACCGGAACACAACATTGTACACGATCCGCAAGCGCCTGAAAATGCCTAACTTCAGCCTGCCCAGGGGGGTATCGGATCGTGGAAAACCGCAGCCAGCAGACCAAGATCCATCAGGCACCTTCGCCGCGCTTTCGCCTACGCGTCCGGCAAGGACCCGATCAGCGCCTCCGGTGCATTCCTGTAGCAGGGATGCCGTCAGGCGCTCCATCTCCCCGCTGTGATGTTCCCAAACGACTTCCGCACCCTCGGTGGGTACAATGGTGAGCGTGACTACCTACGGCGCGGTGATCGGCACCGGGTCCTACCGGCTGATGGATGGCTCGATGATCCGCACGCCGGGCGCGGGTGTCTGGAACGTCAAGGGCTACAAGTGAGCCAAGGGATGCTGGAAGAACTGCCAGTCCTGGGTCCCTTGATCGCGTTGCTGGCCGATCCGGCGGTCTCCCAGGTCATGGTCACCGGACCGTCGGTGTTCCACGTGGAACGGGAGGGACGGCTGGAACGCGTTCCGGCCCGGTTCGAGGACAACGAGGCGCTGCTCGGCGCCATCCACAAGCTGGCGTCCATGGCGGGGGGGCGCATCGACGAGGCCCATCCGCTGTTCGACGGGCGCCTGCCGGATGGCTCCCACCTGAGCGTGGCGCTTCCCCCGGTGGCCGTGGACGGCCCCGCGCTGGTCATCCAGCGGCCCAGCCCGGATGTCATCCCGGCGGAGGACTTCCTGCGCGAGCAGGTCTTGAGCGAAGCCATGCTGGAGTTCTGCCGGGCGTGCGTGAAGGCGCGGCTGAACATCCTGGTGGCGGGCGGCCGCGGCGGCGAGAAAACCGCGCTGCTCAACCTGCTGGCCAGCTACATTCCGGAGGACCAGCGGATCGTCAGCATCCAGGAGGTGACCTCGCTCCAGTTCCCCCAGAGCAACGTGCTGCGCCTGGAGGCGCGGCCGCTGGCGCCGCAGGGCGGCCGCCCGGTGACGGTCAGGGACCTGGTGGCCCACGCGGGGCGCATGGCGGCGGACCGGCTGGTAATCGGCGAGGTGCGCGGTGGAGAAGCCGCTGAGATCGTCTCCGCCATCAACGCCGGCTGCGACGGCGCCCTGCTGGCCATCCACGCCAGTTCCCCGCGCGCCGCCATACGCTGGATGGAGGTCATGGCCTCGACCGGCGAGGCAGGCCTGGCCGCGCAGGTCGCACCGGAACAGGTGGCCAAGGCCATCCACCTGATCGTCCAGGTGGCCCGGCTGAGCGACGGCGCCGTGCGCGTCACGTACCTGACCGAGTGCGTGGGCATGGACGGCGCGACGGTCGCTCTTCAGGACATCTTCGTCTTCGAGCGGACCGGCCGCACGGAGGCGGGCAGATACCAGGGCCGCTTTCGCGCCACCGGGATCCGGCCCAGGTTCTGGGAACGGTTCCAAGTGCTGGGGCTCCAACCTGACCGCTCGGTGTTGGAATCCCTCGTCGCGGTCGAGTAGGGATTTGGGCGAATACCCATGCATCCACGGCCGCCAGCAATGTGACCGCGCACCGATGCCTGGTCGCGGATTTCATCCGACGACATAGAGGGGAACAGCGCTCTCGAGGATGGCCTTGCGGCGGATGGGGTTGGCGCTCCGCTCGATGGCGCGGCGGCTCACTAGGTCCACCTTGCGCCCCAGAAGCTCGGAGAGCTCCTCCTGCATAACCACGTGCTCCAGCAGCCCGATCCGTGCCTCCGGAGCAAAGGACACCAGCAGGTCGATGTCGCTGTCGGACCGGAAGTCGTCTCGCAATGCGGAGCCGAAGACGGAGAGCTCGGCAATCCCCCAGCGGCGGCAGAACGCCTCCAGACGCGGAGGTTCAAGCTCGATCGGCAAGGCTGAGCTCAGCAGCGGCATGGAAGGGGAGTTGCTCCGAACTTGAGTCTACCACGACAGCCCCTACTGCCCCCACACGTCCCGCAGGTTGATGCCCACCAGGACCAGGGTCAGGCCGATCATCCCATCACCAAAGGCAGCATCGAAAAGGCCGTCGAGGTGCTCCAGGGGGAACTGAAAAAGACGAAGAAGTGAGCGCCGGGGCCCAGAGGGCACCCCGCCGGCCGGGCCGCAGGCGAAACCGCCTGCGCCACGGGGCTATGGCGCCCGTCGGACGGTGACGTAGTGCACGCCGGTAGTCTTCGCGCCGGCGCGGACCTCCACCTCCAGCCTTCCGGGGCCGGCCGGAATCTCGGCGGTTCCCAGAGCGGACTCGGTGGCGTCCCGGGCCACCTTGGCTTCCAGCGCCGCGCCGTTCAACCGGAAGCGCACCTCGCCGTCGGAAGCGGCCGGAGCCATTTGAACCGAGACTTCGTACTTCGCCTTCGCGGCGACCAGCACTTCCCAATAGCCCAGCGAGCCCGCGCCCGAGCCGGCGCGCGGGCCGCGCCAGTCCTGGCGCGTCAGGATCACCGGGTTCTCGAACTTCGTGCCCAAGTGGATGCGGGAGGGCGCGTAGCCGCGGGTAGCGGAGACGTCCCGGAACCACGCTTCGTATTCCTGGCGCAGCTTCCGCGCGATGTCCGGATGCTCCGCGGCAACGTCTTTCGACTCCGCCGGGTCGCTCGCCAGGTCGTACAGCTCCTGGCCGTTGACGAGCTTCCAGCGCTGGTTGCGCGCGGCGCAGCTCCGGTAGAGTTCCGGCTCGTCGCCGCGGTGCCACTGGAAGAAGAGTGTGCGGTCAGGCCAGGGCCGCCCCTCTCCCCGGAGGAGTGGCAGCAGGCTGCGCCCGTCGAGCTTGACGCTCCGGGGTGCGCGTGCGCCGCAGGCTTCCAGCAGCGTCGGCACCACGTCGATGTGCGCCGCCAGCCGGTCGATCTTGGCGCCGGATTTGACCAAGCGGGGCCAGCGCAGGAAGAAGGGCACCCGGATACCGCCCTCGTACACCGTGCCCTTGGCGCCCCGCATGCCCCCGTTGTAGCGGCGCCCGGCCGGGCCGTTGTCGGTAAGGAAGATGACCATGGTGTCTTCGGCGAGCTTGAGTTCCTCCAGCCGGGCGAGCACGCGCCCGATGTTCTCGTCCATGTTGGTGACCATGCCGTAGACCTTGGCGATCTGCTCGTCCAATCCCATTTTGCGGTACGGCTCGACGTAGGAGTCGGCAATCTCCAGTGGGCTGTGGGGCGCATTGGTGGCTAGGTAGAGGAAGAACGGCCGGTCGCGGTGGACCTCAACGAAGCGCAGGGCTTCGCGCGTGTAGATGTCGCTGCAATAGCCGCGGAAGCGCTCCGG
>CAZIRH010000212.1:0-8343 GCA_964541065.1 uncultured Solibacteraceae bacterium | reverse complement strand
AGGCAAAAGAGCCGGAGCGCGCGGTCATTGATGCGGCGAAGTACGTGGACCGCGCGAAGGCCGACTGCGGCCTGCAGGCGGCAATTGACGAGGCGGCCGCCGGGGGCCGGGGCGTGGTCAAGCTCCCCGAAGGGATGGATTTCCCGGCCGCTGCCGCCGCCATGCTCCAGGGCATGACCGCCCACTACCTCACCCACTCCACCTTCGCGCTCGCCGCAGGCCACACCGCCCTCGTCCACGCCGCCGCCGGCGGCGTTGGCTTGCTCCTGGTCCAACTGGCCAAGCTGCGCGGCGCCCGCGTCTTCGCCACCGTCTCCACCGAAGCCAAGGCTGCCCTGGCCCGCCAGGCAGGCGCCGACGAGGTCATACTGTACTCCCGCCAGGACTTTGTGCAGGAGGTTAAGCGCCTAACCGGCGGCCACGGCCTCGACGTCGTCTTCGATTCCGTCGGCGCGGCCACCTTCCACCATAGCCTCGACTGCCTGCGCCCCCGTGGCCTGATGGTCTCCTACGGCCAGTCCTCAGGCGCCGTGCCCCCCTTCGATCCCCTCATCCTCAGCCAAAAGGGGTCCCTGTTTCTAACCCGTCCCACCCTGGCCCAGTACTCGGCCGGCCGCGACGAACTCCTCTGGCGCGCCGGCGACGTGCTGGGCTGGATCGCCGCCGGCCAACTCCAACTGCACATCCACAAAAGCTACCCGCTGGCGGAGGCCGCCCAGGCCCATCGCGACCTCGAGGGCCGCCTGACCTCCGGCAAGCTCCTGCTGGTCCCATGACACCAGCGGAGTACCGGCAACGACGCGAGCGCCTGCTGGCCGAGTTTCCCCGGCGGAAGCTCGACGCCCTGATCGTCACCCACACCGCCAACGTCCGCTACCTGACAGGTTTCACTGGCAGCAACGGCGCCCTGCTGCTCGAGCCTCGGGGGGCGGTCCTGTTCACCGACCCCCGCTACCGCAGCCAGGCCCCTCAGGAGACCGCCTGCCCGGTCCGGGTCGCTCGGGGGTCGTTGCTGGCGGCCCTGGTGACGCTCGCCAGTCGCCGGAAGCTCCGCCGCCTGGGCTTTGAAGCCGCCCGCGTGACCTTCCAAGTCCATGAAATCCTTAGGGAAAGCCTCTACCTGGGCGCATCGCTCGAGCCGGCCTCCGGCTTGGTCGAAGCCCTCCGCATGGTCAAGTCCCCGGCGGAACTCGAACTGATGCGCCGTTCCGCCCTCACGGCCTCTGAGGCCTTCCGTCGGGCCATGGCCGGTGCCCGCCCAGGGATGAGCGAGCGCGATCTGGCCGCGGAGCTGGAATACCAGATGCGCCGCCTGGGCGCCGACCAGCCCGCCTTCGAGACCATCGTCACCTCCGGCCCGCGGACCGCCCTGCCCCACGCCCGCTCTTCGGCCAGCCCCGTGGCCGGCGATCGGTTACTATTGATAGATATGGGCGCGAGCCAGGAGGGCTACTTGAGCGACATGACTCGCATGGCCTTCTTCGGCCGCCCGGCTAGCAACGTGAAGCGGCTTTACCGCGCTGTCCTGGAGGCACAGTCCGCGGCCCTGGCCACCGTCCGCCCGGGTGTCTCGGCCGCCCGCGTGGACCGGCAGGCCCGCCTCGTCCTGCGCGCTCACGGCCTGGACAGGGCTTTCCACCATTCCACGGGGCATGGCCTCGGCCTGGAAATCCACGAGCCGCCGCGCCTGGGCAGGGGCGAAAAGACCCGCCTGGCGCCCGGCATGGTATTCACCGTTGAACCGGGCGCCTACTTGGAGGGACTCGGTGGCGTCCGCATCGAAGACACCGTCGTCGTCACCCACCACGGCTGCGAGGTGCTGACCACTGCCCCGAAGGAGTTGCTGCTCCTGTGATGGCCCCATCCGGCGGCGTCGCGAAGGGTGTGTTTCTCACATGACGTTGGATGAAATCCGAGAACTGATCAAGATTGTTACCGAAACCGGGGTGGCGGAGCTGGAGGTTCAGCGCGGCGACAACCGCGTCCGTATCCTGCGCGCCCTGGCTGCCAGGACCCAGGAGATCGTGATTTCACCCCAGGCGGTCCTGGACGTTGCCGCCCGCGCCCCGGCGCACAATCCCGCTGCGTCCGCCCCGGCAGCCGCCTCCGCCGCGCTCGAAGAGGCCCTAACCGATCCCTCCCTGGAGGTCGTCCGCTCCCCCATAGTCGGCACCTTCTATGAGGCGCCCTCCCCCGGCGCTCCGCCCTTCGTCCGCATCGGCGACACCGTCCAGCCCGGCCAGGTCCTCTGCATCATCGAGTCCATGAAGCTGATGAACGAGATCGAGGCCGAGACCGCCGGCGTGGTGGTAGGCAAGCTGGTGGCCAACGCCCAACCGGTCGAGTACGGCGAGGGCCTGTTCACCCTGCGCCCGGCCTGATCCAGGTATGGCACCTACCCCGACATGTTCGAGAAGGTTCTGATCGCCAATCGGGGCGAAATCGCCCTCCGCATCATCTGCGCCTGCAAGGACCTCGGCATCCGCACCGTGGCCGTCTACTCGGAGGCCGACCGCCACAGCCTCCACGTCCGCTTCGCCGACGAAGCCATTTGCATCGGCCCCGCCAAGAGCGCGTTGAGCTACCTGGATGTTCCCTCGGTAATCAGCGCCGCCGAGATCACCAACGTGGACGCTATCCACCCTGGCTACGGGTTCCTCAGCGAGAACGCCGATTTCGCCGAGGTCTGCGAGCTCTCCGGCATCTGCTTCATCGGTCCCTCCCACCAGGTCATCCGCCTGATGGGCCTCAAGCACCGCGCCCGCGCCGCCATGCAGGAGGCGGGCGTCCCCATCTTGCCCGGCTCGAACGGCATCGTCAAGAGCCCCGAGGAGGCCGTCGCCATCGCCGCCCGCATCGCCTACCCCATCATGCTCAAGGCTGCCGCCGGGGGCGGCGGGCGTGGCATGCGCGTCGTGTCCGCTCCCGACGAGCTCCCCTCACTGTTCGCGCAGGCCCAGCAGGAGGCCGCCGCCGCCTTCGACTGCCCCGACCTGTACCTCGAGAAATTCATCACCTCGCCCCGTCACATCGAGTTCCAGGTCCTGGCCGACCACCACGGCAATGTCGAAGTGCTGGGCGAGCGCGAATGCACCATCCAGCGCCGCCATCAGAAGCTCCTCGAGGAAGCCCCCTCCCCCAGCCTCGACCCTCACCTGCGCCACAAGACCATGCCCATCCTCGGCGAGGCCATGCGGCGCGTCGGCTATACCAATGCCGGGACGGTCGAGTTCCTCATGGACGAGCGCGGCGACCTGTACTTCATCGAGGTCAACGCCCGCATTCAGGTCGAGCACCCCGTCACCGAGCTGGTCACCGGCATCGACCTGGTCAGGAGCCAGATCCTCGTCGCCGCCGGCGCCGCCCTGCCGGAGATCATCCCCTGCCCCGTCCAGGTGCGCGGCCACGCCATCGAGTGCCGCATCAACGCCGAGAACCCCGACACCTTCGCCCCCTGCCCCGGCCGCATCACCGGCTTGAACCTTCCGGGCAGCATCGGCGTCCGCGTGGACACCGCCGCCTACACCGATGGCGTCATATCGCCCTACTACGATTCCCTCATCGCCAAGCTGATCAGCTTTGGCGCCGACCGCCCCGAGGCCATTGCCCGCATGCGCCGCGCCCTCGAGATGTTCGTCGTCGAAGGCATCCACACTTCCGTCCCCCTCCACCAGCGCATCCTGGCGGACGCGGACTTCCAGGCCGGCCGCTTCGACACCAACTTCGTCAAGCGCTTCTCGCCCGCCAACGCCCGCACCGCGCAGGCCAAAGCCTAGCCTCCCGCTTCGCGGACAGGCCTTCCGCCTGTCGCCAGCAGAAGTCCCCATCGTCAACGAACTTGCGAAGCCGGACACTAACTTTACTTTTAGCTCAGATCTGACTATGCTGTTCATGCAGTGCCAGAAAGGAGAAGGCGTGCGTAGACTGACGAGACGGGAAGCGGTGACCGGCGTCACCGGAATCATGCTTTTGGAGCCGGAGACGGCCTTCGGCACGCCGGCCAGTTCGTCGGTGGGATTCGGAATCATTGGGACAGGCGCCCGCGGGCAGCATGTCGGCGGGCACATGGCGCGAGACGGGCGCGCGCGAGTGGTCGCTATCTGCGACCTCTTCGATGACCGCATCGCGCAGGCCAGGAAGAATGTGCCGGGAGCCGCTGAGGCCAAAGCATATCGCGACTACCGCCAACTCCTGGATGACAAGAACGTGGATGCAGTGCTGATCGCCACGCCGGTCTACCTGCACCCGGAGCAGTTCGAAGCGGCGGTCGCGGCCAAGAAGCACATCTATTGCGAGAAGCCCGCAGGCGCAGATGTTGCCGGCGTCAAACGCTTGATGCGGGCCGGCCAGAAGGCCGACTCTGCCAAGACCATCCAGTTCGGGTTTCAGCAACGCTTCAGCCCGGAATACCTGAAGGCTCACGAACTGGTGGAGGCCGGCGAACTCGGCGAGCCGAGGATGATGATGAGCTTCTGGATCCTGGGCATGGCTCCCCGACTAAGCGCACCGGCGGCCCCGCCATGGCCGAACGTTTCGGAGGAAGAACGGCGCATCCGGCTGTGGACGCGGTGGATGGAGCTCTCAGGCGGGGATATCGTCGAGTGCGACTGCCACGGCCTGGATACCCTCAACTGGTTCGCGCAGGCTCACCCGGTGAAGGCCGTGGGCCAGGGAGGCCTGCGCTACCCCATCTACTATGGCGATGTCACCAGCGACCACTACAACATCATTTACACCTACCCGAACGGCACCGAAGGCTACCTCCTCAGCGCCCGGTCGGCGGCCGGCTTTCGTGACGTGAAGGAACAGTTCTTCGGCTCGAAAGGCGTGCTGGAGACAGCCCGCACGTACTACAAGTTGCACGGGCCGGTTGCGGCGTCCCGCCTGGCCAATGACGACAAGCTGGAGGACACGAGCTTGATCCAGAAGGTCTCGTCGAAGCGCGAGATCACGATTGACGCGGTGGAGGCCTTCTACACCAATATTCTCGCGGGCAAACCCCGCAACATGTCGCACGAGGCCGGCATAAGCACCTTCACCTCCATCCTGGGGCGTATGGCCTACGAGTTCCACCGCGAGGTCACCTGGGACGAGATGCTGCGGACCGGCTAGCCGGGCACGGCCGGGCTACGCGACGACTCCGTCCGCGCGGCGCGATTCATTCGAATCGCAGCGCGATCACGGGATCGACGCAGGCAGCGCGCCGGGCGGGCAAGTAGCAGGCCAGCGTCGCGGCCAGAAGCAAGATGCCCGCTACTCCGCCAAGCGCGGCGGGATCGAGCGGTTCAATCCCGAACAGGAGACTTCGAATCGAAACGGCCGCGATTCCGGCGGCCACCAGACCAAGAACCAACCCCACCAAGACCGGGAACAATCCTTGCGCCAGCACCGACCTCAAGACATCAGCCTGCTGCGCGCCCAGTGCCATGCGGAGCCCGATTTCCTGGGTCTGACGAGCGACCGAGTAGCTGGTGACTCCATAGATGCCCACCACCGCGAGGGCCAGCGACAAAGCGGCGAACAGCACGATCAACATCATCTGGAAGCGCCGCGGGGCCGTGGAGGCGGAAACGATCTCGCGCATCGTCTGCATGGAAGCGACGGGAAGATTTCTGTCGAGTTTCCAGACTTCGCGGCGGACCGCCGAGGCCAGCGCTTGCGGTTCCTGCGCGGTGCGAACCACGAGCGTCACGTCGCCGAACGGCGCCTGCGACACGGGTCGATACGCCGCCGGAAACGGTTCGCTCTCCAGAGTATCGGCACGAACGTCGCCGGTGATCCCGACAACAGTCACGGGATTTGCAGCCGGATGGTTCAGCTTGATGCGCCGCCCGACGATGCTTTCGAGCGATTCCCCCGGCCACAGCTTGCACGCCAGGCCGGCGCTGATGACGGTGGCAGGAGCAGGTTCCTGGTCTTCGAGCAGGCGCCCGGTCCGCAGGGGGATTCCCAGCGTGGCGAAATACCCTTTCGTGACACTCTGAAAGGTGCCGAAGGGCCGATCCACCGTCCGCGCGGGGTCTGTGTCGGTCTCGAAGTAGACGGGCCCGCTCTCGCCGCGGCGAGCCTTCCCCCCTAACGGAGGAGCGGTGACGATTCCGGCGGAAATCACGCCTGGCAGCGTAGAGACTCGGCCGACGAGTTCCTGGTAGAATGCGATCCCCCGCTCCCTCGAGTACTGCCTCTCTGACAGAGACAGATCGGCGGCAAGGATTCTCTCGACGGTGAAGCCCTTGTCCACGTTCATCACTTTGACGAAGCTGTGGAGCAGCAGACCCGCTGCGACAAGAAGCCCGGTTGAAAGCGCGACTTCAACGGCGACCAGCACCCGCCGAAACCGGCCGGTCCGCCGCCCCGAAGCCGCGCCTCTGGAAGCGAGATTCCCGTGCAAGTCACCCCGTGCCGCCTCGAACGCCGGCACCAGACCGAATGCGACACCAGTAGCTACCGCCACGATGACGGTGAACAGCAACACCGGGCCATTGAGTTGGGAGGATTGCAGGGCCGGCGAATCGGCCGGCCCGAGCGACACCAGCAGACGAGTTCCCCACTGGGCGATGAGCAGGCCGGCGGCAGCGCCAATCGAAGCGATCACCGACGTCTCCGTGAGGAACTGCCGCACCAGGCGCCAGCGGGACGCGCCCAGCGCTGCCCGCGTGGCAAACTCCCGGCCCCGCGCGCTCAGGCGGGCCAGGAGCAGGTTCGCCAGATTCACACAAGCGATCAGCAACAGCAGCCCCACCGCGCCCAGCAGGACGATCAGCCCCTGGCGCACTTTGCCGGAGAACACTTCGCTCAGAGGAACGATCTGCGTCTGCGCCGTCATGCGTCCGTCCGGAAATGGAACGGTTGCCGCAATCGCGTTCAGATTCTCGTGCGCCTGAACGAGACTGACGCCCGGCTTCAAGCGCGCCATGCAGCCGTAAGCCCAGTTGCCCCGTTGTTGAAGTTCACCGGCGCTGAAAGCCATCGGCTTCCAGACGTCCACGCGCGGTCCGAACAGGACCATCGGATGGAGTTGCTTTCCAGTGGGGAACAGGAACCCCGCGGGCATGATGCCAACTATGGTATAGCTCTGTCCGTCCAGCGATAGCGTGCGGTTCAACACACCCGGGTCCGCGCCGAACCGCCTCGCCCAGAGACCGTGGCTGATCACGACCACGCGATCGCGGCCTGGTTCATCCTCCTCCGGGACAAACATCCGGCCGCGCTGCGGCTGGACGCCCAGCATCGAAAAGAAGTTCGCCGAAACGCGTGCCCCGTACAGTCTCTCCGGCTCACCCGCGCCCGTGAGGTTGAAATCCTGCGAACGCAGCGCCGATATTGCGGAGAACACCGCGTTCGACCGGCGGTACGCATCGAAGTCGTGCGCGCGCATCGCGATACTGGGAAACCTCGCGCTCATCTGCGGAACCACCCCTGCAACCGAGACCAGTTGGCCGGGGTCGGCATATGGCAATGGCTTCAGAAGCACCGCATACACGACGCTGAAGATCGCGGTGTTGGCGCCAATCCCCAAGGCCAGGGTGCAAATGGCGGCGATGGCGAAGCCGGGGCTCTTGCGCAGGGTGCGCAGCGCGAACCGGATGTCTTGCAGGGTGGCCTCGACCCAGAAGGTGCCGCGGGCATCGCGGCAGTCTTCCTTCACCTGGTCGAGCCCGCCGAACTCGAGGCGGGCGCGGCGGCGCGCCTCCTCTTCCGGCATGCCCTGGCGGGTGTTGTCGGCCACTTGGCGCTCAAAGTGAAACCGAAGTTCGGCGTCCAGCTCGGTTTCCAATTGGTCCTTCCTGCGAAGCCGCTGCCACCAGTTCACGCTGTCTCTCCTTCCGCCGCCTGGAGGATCAGGCCGATCGCTTCAGACAGGCGCGCCCAACTCGCGGTTTCGGATTTGAGCCGGGCGCGCCCTTTGGGCGTCAAGCGATAGAACTTGGCCTCGCGGCCGGTTTCCGATTCTTTCCACTCGGCAGCCAGCAGTCCTCTGTTTTCCATACGATGCAGCGCGGGGTAGAGCGAGCCCTGTTGCACCTGCAACACGTCATGGGAGATCTGCTGGATGCGCTGGGCGATCGCGTAGCCATGGATGGGGCCGAGGGCGATGACCTGGAGGAGCAGCAGGTCAAGAGTGCCTTGGGGCAGGTCCGATTTCGGCGCGTTCATGCGAACACCTTTCACTTCTGCATATACCACACAATATGTAGAAGTGCAAGGCATACTCAGGCCGCCACCCGAGGTGACCTGCGATGCCTTGGGCGCTCAGCGCGGGACGCCTTCCACAGTCACGACGTAGTAGGGCGTGGCGGTGGCCGGGTCGGGGTGGAACCAGCCGGCGCCGTCGGCGGTGAG
>CAZIRH010000211.1:0-8359 GCA_964541065.1 uncultured Solibacteraceae bacterium | reverse complement strand
GACAACGAGACGCCCATCATCTGCAACGGCTTCAAGGACGACGAGTACATCGAGATGGTGATGCTGGCCAAGAAGATCGGCCGGCAGATCATCCCGGTGGTGGAGAAGTACACCGAGCTCGATCTGATCACCGAGCACGCGCAGCGCGTGGGTGTGCGGCCGGCCATCGGGCTGCGGCTGAAGCTGGCCAGCCGGGGCACGGGGCGGTGGCGTTCCTCGGGCGGCTACCGCTCGAAGTTCGGGCTGACCCCCAGCGAGGCGCTGCGCGCCCTGGAGCAGCTTAAGGTCCTGGGTATGGCCGATTGCCTGGAGCTGCTGCATTTCCACCTGGGCAGCCAGATCACGAACATCCGCCACATCAAGGCCGCGGTCATCGAGGCGGCGCGCATCTACGTCGAGCTGGCGCGGGTCGGGGCCGGCCTCAAGTACCTGGACGTGGGCGGCGGCCTGGGTGTGGACTACGACGGCTCGCAGACCGATTTCGAGTCCAGCGTCAACTACACCTTGCAGGAGTACGCCAACGACGTGGTCTACCACGTCCAGAGCGTCTGCGACGAGACCGGGGTGGCGCACCCCACCATCCTGTCGGAGAGCGGGCGCGCGGTGGTGGCCTATCACAGCCTGCTGGTGTTCAACGTGCTCGGCGTCAGCGGCCTGGGCGAGGAGGACGTGCTGCAAGAGGTGCCGCCGGACTGCGAGCAGCCGCTCATCGATCTCCAGGAAACTTACCGCGCGCTGAGCTCGAAGAATTTGCTGGAGGCCTTCCACGACGCGCAGCAGGCCCTCGACCAGGCCCTCAACCTGTTCAGCCTGGGCTACTTGCCCCTGGACCAGCGCAGCCTGGCGGAGAATCTCTACTGGGCCATCTGCCGGCGCATCCAGCGCATGGCCAAAGAGCTGGAGTACTTCCCCGAGGAGTTGGAGGGCCTGGACCCCATGCTCTCGGACACCTACTTCTGCAACTTCTCGCTGTTCCAGAGCATGCCGGATAGCTGGGCGGTCAAGCAACTGTTCCCCATCATGCCGATCCACCGGCTGGAGGAGCGGCCCACGCGGCTGGCGGTGCTGGGCGACGTTTCCTGCGATTCCGACGGCAAGATCGACCAGTTCATCGACCGCCGGGACGTCAAGCGCGCCCTGCCCCTGCATCCCTTCAACGGCCAGGACTACTACCTGGGCGCCTTCCTGCTGGGGGCGTACCAGGAGATCCTGGGCGACCTGCACAACCTGTTCGGCGACACCAACGCGGTGCACGTCAGCCTGAACGGTTCTAGCGAGGTGATCCTGGATACGGTGGTCAAAGGGGACACCGTGCGCGAGGTGCTCAACTACGTCGAGTTCCAGGCCGACGACCTGCTGGCGCAGTTCCGCCGGGACGTGGAAGCCGCGCTGCGCGAGGGCAAGATCGGTTACGAGGAGTCCGGCCGCCTGCTGCGCTTCTATGAAGACGGCCTGCACGGGTACACGTACCTGGAAGAGGGGCATCCGCGGTAGCCAGGGCGTGAAGGCACGATGGTCTGTGACATCTGTAGGAAGAAGCGGGCGCGGCTGCGCCTGATTTCCCGAAGCTATGGGAAAGGGAAGAACCTGCTCGTGATCGAGAACATCCCGGTCATCACCTGCCCGCATTGCGGCGAGAGCTACTTCACCGCCGAGACGCTGCACGCGATTGAGCGCATCAAGCGCCACCGCAAAACCCTTGCTGTTGAGCGGCCGGTGGAAGTCGCGCCGTATGCGTAGCAGGCGGTAGCGCGGGCTGGGCTACGAGGAATCCGGCCGCCCGCTGCGCTTCTGCGAAGACGGCCTGCAAGGGTACACGTACCTGGAGGAGGGGCACGCGCGGTAGGCGCGCGTTGCCAGGCAGGCCCGACCCGCAGACAGGCGTATAATCGTGGGTAGCCATGAGGCAGGTGTTGATCTACCCCGGCGAGGACGGCTATTGGGTGGCCGAGTGCCCCAGCCTGCCCGGGTGCGTCAGCCAGGGGAGGGCCAAAGACGAGGCCATCGCGAACATCAGGGAAGCGATAGCCGGTTACGTCGAGGCCCTACAGGAAGACGACCTGCCTGTTCCGGAAGAACGTTTTGAGGCCCTGCTGCTGGCGCTGTGAGCAAGCTGCCTAGCATCTCCGGTCGGCAGTGCATTGCCGCGCTCGCGAGCGCCGGTTTCACCCTGAAGCGGCAGAAGGGCAGCCATATGATCCTGCGCAGGGACGCGCCCTTCGCCCAAGTGTCGGTGCCCGATCACAGGGAGCTTGACCGCGGGACTCTCCGCGCGATCCTCAGGGCGGCAGGTCTGACCGTGGAGGAGTTCTCGAAGCTCCTCTGATCCGATCCCCGGGCCTCTCCTATAATCGGTAGTAGGGGGCTTCAATGGGAACCGTCCAGGTCGCTCCGCTACCGGCGCAAGTTCAACCGCCCACGCCCGAGATCATCAACGATTTCAGCATCCAGATCGCCACGGTCAACGGCTCGGGCAGCCAGACCGCCAACACCGTCCTGATGCGCGCCCTCTTCCAGATGGGCGTGCCGGTTTCCGGCAAAAACCTCTTCCCGTCCAACATCGCCGGCCTGCCCACCTGGTTCACCATCCGGGCCAACCGCCACGGCTGGACCGCCCGCAAGAAGGAGATCGACATCCTGGTGGCGGTGAACCCGGAGACCGCGCGCGATGACGTCCTGGCGCTGGCCCCGGGCGCGGCCGTGGTCTACGACGAGCCGCTCAAGCTCGACGCCCTGCGCTCGGACCTGCACTTCTATCCGGTGTCCCTAGACAAGCTGGTGGCGCCGGTCTGCCCGGAGGCCCGCCTGCGCAAACTGGTGCGCAACATGATCTACGACGGCGCGCTGGCCCAGTTGCTGGGCATCGACCTGGAGGAGATCCACCGGGCGCTCCTCAAGCAGTTCGGCGCACGCAAGGCCAAGGCCGCCGAACTTAACTGGGGCGCCGTCCAGGCCGGCCACGACTACGCCGCGAAGCATCTCCGCAAGACGGACCCCTTCCGCGTCGAGCGCATGAACGCCACGGCGGGCAAGATCATCATCGAGGGCAACGCCGCCTGCGCGCTGGGCGCCCTGTTCGCCGGAGTCACGGTGGTGACCTGGTACCCCATCACGCCCTCCTCCTCCCTGGTCGAGGCGCTCATTGGGTACCTGAAGCGGTTCCGCATTGACCGGCAGACGGGCCAAGCCACCTTCGCCGTGGTGCAGTGCGAGGACGAACTGGCCTCGCTGGGCATGGTGATCGGTGCGGGCTGGGCGGGCGCCCGCGCCATGACCGCCACCTCGGGGCCGGGCATCTCGCTGATGGCCGAGTTCACGGGGCTGGGTTACTGGGCCGAGGTGCCGGCGGTGATCTTCGACGTGCAGCGGGTGGGGCCCTCGACCGGCCTGCCCACGCGCACCATGCAGGGCGACCTGCTCTCGACCGCGGTGCTCTCCCATGGCGATACCAAGCATCCCATGCTGTTCCCTTCCTCGCCGCGCGAGTGCTTCACCATGGCGGGCGAGGCCTTCGAGCTGGCCGAGCACTTCCAGACCCCGGTCTTCGTGATGAGCGACCTGGACCTGGGGATGAACAACTGGATGTCGGACCCCTTCGCGCACCCCAGCGAGCCCATGCGCCGCGGCAAGGTGCTCACCGCCCAAGACCTGGAGCGGCTGGGCGGGTTCGCGCGCTACCGGGACGTGGACGGCGACGGCATCGGCTACCGCACCCTGCCCGGCACGCCGCACCCCGCGGCCGCCTACTTCACCCGCGGCAGCGGCCACAACGATAAGGGGCAGTACAGCGAGCGCGAGGACGACTACATGAACCAGCTTGACCGGCTGGCCCGCAAGTTCGAGACCCTGCGCGGGCGCGTGCCGGCCCCGTACATCGATGTGGATGAGGCCGCCCACGTCGGCTTGATCTGCGCAGGGACTTCCCGCTACGCCGTCGAGGAGAGCCGCGACCAGTTGCGGCGCGAGTTCTCCACCCCCACCAGCTACCTGCGTCTGAAGGCCTACCCGTTCACCTACGCCCTGCGGGACTTCATCCGCCGGCACGAGCGCATCTACGTGGTCGAGCAGAACCGCGATGCGCAGCTTCTGCTACTGATGCGCCTGGAGCTGGAGGCGGAGGACATCGCCAAGCTGCGCAGCGTGCGCTACTACGGCGGCGTGCCGCTGGATGCGCGCACTGTCACCGACGAGATTGTTCGCCAGGAGGGTCTATGAGCACCGTGGCTGTTCCGCCCCCCAAGAAGGTCAACCGGCTCGGGCTGGAAGTGGTCAGCTACAAGGGCGGGCGCACCACCCTGTGCGCCGGCTGCGGCCACAACTCGGTCTCCGAGCGCCTCATCGAGTGCTTCTTCGAGATGGGCATCGCGCCCTGGCAGGTGGCCAAGTTCTCGGGCATCGGCTGCTCGTCGAAATCGCCGGCCTACTTCCTGAGCCTGGCCCACAGCTTCAACGCCGTCCATGGGCGCGCCCCCTCGGTGGCTACCGGCGCCCTGCTGGCCAACCGGCGCCTGATCGGGCTGACCGTGTCCGGCGACGGCGACACCGCCTCCATCGGTCTGGGGCAGTTCATGCACCTGCTGCGGCGCAACGTGAAACAGATGTACATCATCGAGAACAACGGGGTCTACGGGCTGACCAAGGGCCAGTTCTCGGCCACCGCGGACATCGGCTCGACGCTCAAGACGGGCGTGGTGAACGACCTGCCGCCCATCGACTGCTGCGTCGAAGCCATCCAGTTGGGGGCGACGCTCGTGGGGCGCAGCTTCGCGGGCGACAAGCGCCAGCTTCGGGCGATTCTGAAGGCGGCCCTGGCGCACCAGGGGCTCTCGGTGATCGACGTGATTTCCCCCTGCGTCACCTTCAACGACCACGAAGGCTCGACCAAGAGTTACACCTACATGAAGGAGCACGACCGGCCGCTGCACGAGCTGGATTTCGTGCCCGCCTACGAGGAGATCAGCGTCGATTTCGAGGAAGCGTCGGTGCGCGAGATCCCGCTGCACGACGGCTCGCGGCTGCGCCTGCGGAAGCTCGCGCGCGACCACGACCCCAGCGACAAAATGCAGGCGCTCGGAACCATCCACGAGGCGGCCGCGCGGGGCGAAGTGGTCACCGGCGTCCTGTACCTGGACACGTCGCGGAAGCACTTCGCCGAGCTGCTCAACCTGGTGGATGAGCCGCTGGCCACCCTGCCGGAGGCGCGCGTGCGGCCGCCGAAAGAGGTGCTCGACCAGGTGATGGAGGAGCTGCGGTAGCACAGGCATTCCTGCCTGTGTCCGGTTCTGGCCATGCCCTTCGCCCTCGACCGTCTTCGCGTGGTGCTCGTCGCCCCGCGGAATCCGCTCAATATCGGGGCGGCGGCGCGGGCCATGAGCAATTTCGGGGTCTCTCACCTGCGGGTGGTGAATCCCTACGAGGTGGCGTTCCGCGAGGCGCGTTCGGCGGTGGGCGCGGGCGCGATCATGAAGGCCGCCGAGGAGTGCCGCAGCGTGGCCGAGGCCGTGGCCGATTGCACCCTGGTGGTGGGGACCACGGCGGTGGGGCACCGCGAGTTGCAGCACCGGCTGCGGCGGCTGGCCTACGGCGCCCGCCTGATCCGGCGGCGGCTGGCTTCAAGCCCCGTGGCCCTCCTGTTCGGCTCCGAGAAGTTCGGCCTATCCAACGAGGATCTCAGCCATTGCCACTGGCTGATGCGCATCCCCACGCGCGCCCGACACGAATCCATGAACCTCGGCCAGGCCGTGGCGGTGTGCCTCTACGAGCTGGCGCGCGAGGCCGCGGCGGAAGGCATGGCCCCCGAGCGGAGGCACCGGGCCCCGGCCGGCGAGCTGGAGCGAATTACCGGGCTGCTGGTCGAGCTGCTGGAAGAGAGCGGCTACGTCAACCCGCGCACCGCCGCCTCGACCATCGAGAAGACGCGCCGCCTGGTGCGCCGCCTGGATCTCTCCGCCCGCGACGCCGAAATCTGGCTGGGCATGCTGCGACAGATCCAGTGGAAGCTGGCCGCGCGAGAGTGACCACCGGCCAGGCTACGGCACCCTGATTCGGTGGGACACGAGCGTGGTGCCCTGCGCCTGGCGGAGGCGGGAGACGGCCTTGTTGAAGTCCAGGTGGGCCACCACCTCGCGGCGGCGCGAGTCGGCGTACTCGTTCTGCCGGGTCAGCACCAGGAAATTGGCGGAGTCGCCCCCCTGAAACAGCCGGCTGTCCAACGCCAGCTTTTTCTGGGCTGCCCGCTCACCCGCGGCGCACACCGTGCGCCGCCGGCTCCATGCGTTTCTCAAGCGGTGCTTGGCTGCGCACCTCCCGCCCGGCAGCACTGGATCTGGGGCGGCGCGCCGGCGTTCCGTAGAGCAGCCCTTCTACGCTGATGTCCTCGTCAACCTCCGGCCAGTGTACCCCTTGGCCGCTGCCGATGAGACGAAAGTTCGCCCGCTGCGCGGGGGTGGCCTCGGACAACCGCCAGGACCAAGCCAGCGGGACGCTGATCACGCGCCCGTCCACCAGCTCGGCTATGATCCGATCTCGGGTGACGCGTACCATCTGAATGCGGGGATCGGCGCTAACCACAGTGCTCATACCACGCCTCCAGCATAGCATTGAGATCAGTTCGGATGAGCCGGCGAATCACGTTCAACTCGTGGGCACTGAAGCCATGACTACGGGCCACCGCCAGCGGCTCAAGCCAGAACTTGCAGGTCTTGTCCTCGCGCTCCACGTGCACATGAGGCGGCTCGTGGCAGTCGAAGCTCGTGAAGAAGAACCGATACGGCCCGGGAATACCTCTGATCCGCGGCATTCAAAACCGTCGCTCCCAATCGGGACTGACAGCCTATAGCATAACCGAACCCCAGGGCCACGCGGAGAAACCCGAAACCTGCGAACTGTCCCCGCTCTTGCGTCCTCCACGTCCTTCTCCCGCTCGGAGATCAGCTTCATGAGGACCAAGTCCTCGACCGAGGCGGTCATCATGGTCCGGCCCGCTATTTGTCGGGGCTGGGCGCGCTCGATGGTCTCCCGCTCGTGCGGGAGCGATGCAAGAACTAGATCGGTGTGGACCCGCTGGGACGTTAGCCAGCGCGGCCTCGAGGGGTGTCATCGGGGTCCCTGGAGGTGCGCCAAGGCCCGGCGCATCGCCTGGATGCCCAGCTTCTGGGGATCGGGATCCGCCCCGCGCACCTCAGCCGGCAACCAGGCCCACAGCTCCCCGAGATCGGCGATGATGTCGGCAGCCGGTCGCTCCGCCGCGGGCTGCTCCGCTTCCCAGCGGTGGAACGCCTCCCATTGCCGGCGGCGTTCTTCCAGGTGTTCCTTGAGCGTCATGGCCGGGGTCGAGGTCCCCGCCCCTGCCCCAATTCTACTGCACCCTGATCCTGTGCGCCTCCAGCGTCGCTCCTTGCGCCTGGCGGAGGCGGGAGACGGCCTTGTTGAAATCCAGGCGGGCCACCACCTCGCGGCGGCGCGAGTCGGCGTACTCGTTCTGGCGCGTCAGCACCAGGAAATTGGTGGACTCGCCGGACTGGAACAGGCGGGTCTCGCTGGCCAGCTTCTCCTTGGCTGCACGCGCGCTGGCCTCGGCGGCGATGATGCGCTGGCGGGCAGTCTCCAGGGCTTGCAGGGCGTTGCGCACCTGGGCTTCGATGGCCTGCTCCAGGCGCGCCTGCTCGAAGATCAGGCGGCGCTCGGCGAGCACGCTTTGCGCCAAAGCCGATTCGGCGGCGCGGTTGCGCAGCGTCAGATCCATGGCCAAGCCCACCTGGAAGGTCTGATAGCGGCCGCTGAAGACGTTCGACAAGGCGGCGCCATAGCTACCCACCAGGAACTCCGGCAGCGGGCCCCCAAGGCTCGTCAGAGGCAGCGGCGGCAGCCCGGCCCGCGCCGACAGCTCGTTGATCCGGTCGCTGGAGGCGATGCTGGCCGCGGTGAAGGGATTCTGGGTGGTCGAGACCGCGCCGCCCAGGCCGGCATTGCCGTAGCCGGCCACCAGGTTCACCTGCGGCCTGGTCTGATCGGCATTCAGCCGCTTCTGGATGTCGTTGACTTGCTGGCGCGATTCGAGCGACCGCAACTCGGCCCGCTGCTTGAGCGCCCGCGCCACGGCCTCGCGCAGGTCGCCGGTCTCGGGCGGCTTCAGCGTGTCCACGTCCACAGGAACGATCGGATCGTTCCACAGCGCGGACTCGCGGCTGGGCGCGAGCAGCGTCTTGAGCCCGTTCTCGACCTCGGTGACCAGCCCCAGGCTGGCGAAGTAGGTGTCGCGGCGCCGCTCCAGCTCCGCCTCGGCCCCGGCGATCTCCACCTGCGCGATCACCCCGGAAGCGGCCATGCGCTGAGTGCGCGCCAATTGCTCACGCGCCAG
>CAZIRH010000210.1:0-8396 GCA_964541065.1 uncultured Solibacteraceae bacterium | reverse complement strand
TGCCCCCGGAAAACCCGCAAACTCGGCCCCCCCCACGAATTCTGGCGCAGAGCCGAAAAATGCCGGTGTCGGGTCTGCGGCCAACCCGACCTCCATGCCATGCGTACAGAATACCACCACAGCAAATGGACGGGGGAGTACGCGGGTCGCTCGATGGTGTGTAACAGATGTGGTTACGAGCACTGGCCCGCAAGTGACTGAGACCCGAGACAAATGTGTTGCTGCCGGGCTTTTGCCACGGCACATCCACTTCAAACCGAGCCGCCAGCGACTACCTCCGACGATCCTGGCCTTCAGGGAGATATCAGATCCCCTCTGACGCGCGGGCTGACGTAGCTTCCGCTCCGAGATCCCCGCCACGGCACTCATCTTGCGTGGCTGTTCAACCAGGACAGCGCAATGTCGAGGGCCTCCTGCATGTCGTAGGCCTTGCCACAGTACCTGTCCGTGCCCCAATAGACATAGACTTCTTTGGAGATTGGGTGCCAGGTGACCCTGTAGTCGCGGCCCTGCCACTGGACGTAGCCCTTCCGGTAGTCCGACATCGTTCACCTCCGGCTCAGCGGGGCGCGCCGTCTGTAAAGAGATAGAAGCGTACCACAGAACTCAGGAGCCCACTGTGGCCGATGGGAAACAGTAGGGGCGGGCCGTGCCACGTCAGGCGTTCGGCCCGAGCGGCGTGACGAGCATAGCGACCGGCACACGAAGCGCGTTGGCGAGTTTGACTACGCTCCTCACCGACGGATTCCGGCGCGCCCCCTTGCCGACGCGCTGATCCACTCGCCCGAGGAGGCGGCGCGGCAGGCGCTCCAGATCGTCGAGCAGGGCAGCGTGACGGCCTGGGACGGCACGCTGGTTCCGCTGGCCGCCGAGACGCTCTGCATCCATGGCGACAGTCCCGGGGCGCTTGCGATCGCCCGGGCAGTGCGCGAAACGCTGGAGAAAGCCGGCGTGCGGCTGGCGCCCCTGCTAGCGCGCGCCCGATAGTCCCGCGAGCACGCCAGCCAGCCTACGCCCGCTCCATCTCCTCGGCGTAGGCGTGCAGCTTGCCCAGCCGTCCCCGGAAGGCGCTGTACAGCCCGTCGGCGTGCTCCCGCAGCGTGCGCTGCGAGTTGGTCCACCGGTTGAGACTGGTGGCGTAGTCCACCTGCTTGATCAGCTCGGGGGGAATGGAGCCCGCGCCGCTCAGCGCGCCGGAGATCCCCGCGGCGATGGCTGTGGCGCAGTCGGTATCCCGCCCCATGTTCACGGCGGCCACCATGGCCTCCCAGGTGTTGCCCCGCACCATCCGGAAGACGCATACCGCCTTGGTCACCACCTCGTTGGCGTAGCTGCTGGCATAGGGTATGCCCGTGCCGCTGTAGACCGGGGCAAAAGTGGCGCGCAGCTCCCGGAAGTCCTGGCAGTTGGCGGTGAGCTTCAGGCCCCGCTCGATCTCGCGAACCACGCCCTTGTCGCAGTGGTCGAAGATGGCGCCCAGGACGCTGTCCACCGTGGCGCCGGGCCTGGTGGCCGCGGCTATCGCTCCCGCGGTCACCGCGGCCCAATTGAGGCCACGGCTGTTCGCCGTCTGGTACAGTGTGCCGACTTCGCACACATCGTCGATGGCGCCCCGCACGTCGCCGGCGTTGATCAGCCCCAGCGGGTGGCAGGAGCGCGCCATCGACACTAGTCCCGCATAGTCGCAGTACCTGCCCAGATCCGTCGCCGGGATGGGCGTCTTGGCCATCGCCAGCAGGATGGCCTCGAAGGGCTCGGAAACCTTGCCCGCCGACTCCGGCTTGATGTCCCGCACCCAGATCCTGCGCACGTCCTCGGCGCTCACGCGGTCCCGCTTCTCGATGATGGCCGTGATCATGAGCTTCTGCCGCTCCACGCCGTCCTCGGTGGTGCCGGGCTCGCGCATCCACCCGTTGCGGTAGTGCTCGTAAGGCAGCAGGCGGTTCAGCGTGCCGTGCTGCTTCTCGATGCGCTCATACGGCCAGCCCTCCACCACCGCGCCCATCGACGAACCGATGTGGCACCCGGCGATGCACCCGAAGAACTTCTCCCTGAGCGCCACGCCGGCGCTCGCGGCCACGGCCGCCGTCGCCGGCGCCAAGGCCGCGCTCTCCAAAAAGGTCCTGCGATCCGTCATTGGTCACCTCCCGAAGCTGAAGCAGGTCGCCATCTTATCAGCTTCTTGGCCTGCGCAATCGACTGCTCGACGGGCGTCCGGCAGATCATCGCCGACTGGGCCACGCGCCGGTAGTGGTGCGAGAGCAGGGTCACGATAAGTGGCTTTTGGCGAGACTACGCACCCGCCCCGAGAATGTCCGCCGACAGCCCGCGGCACGCCTCACCAATGATCTGGAGGTGGTACAGGATCCAGGTGCGGATCAGTTCATCCTTGTCAAAGGCACGGCGCCCACGCTGGGCGTACTTCTCGATCTGGGAGATGGCATCTTGGATGTCCTCGAGCCGTACGCCGTCCTCTCTCATAGCGGAACCGCGTCCCGCAGGACTCGTTCGCGGACACGCTCGCGCAGACCCCTGGCGGAGACAACGTCAACTTTGGTCTGAAGAACGGCCTCCAGGTCCATCATCAGGGCGCCAAGATCCAGCAGGCTGCGACCTGCGTCCAGATCCACCAGAAAGTCGATGTCGCTGACGGCGTCGTTCTCACCCCGCGCCACGGAGCCGAAGACCCGCACGTTCCGCGCGCCCCTGCCCGCGGCCAGACGTAGGATCTCCTCGCGCTTGGTGGCTCGCATCTCCTCCAGCGTCATCTCACCTCCATTCTCCCGCAAAGGCCCTCGTCCCAGCAGCTACCGCAACCGCCGCGACCGCTGGCGCCGCCAACCCGCTCCGCAAAAAGGTCCTGCGATCCGTCATGTGACACCTCGCTCTCTACCGCTTGAGCTCTTGCGTCCGCCACACCATGCGCAGGCCCGCGGGCAACTGGAAGCGGCGCCCCCGCATGATAAAGGTCCCCACGCCGGGCAGTTCCTGGGGTCTGAGCGTCTCGCGGCTGGTGCCCTGCACCCACCGCTGGTACCGGCCGATCGAGCTCTCCACGCGGCGCGAGGTGACCAACTCCCGGCTCAGGCCTCCCAGCGGGCCGATCTCGAGGAGCTGCCCGAAGAACCCCGCCCGCTTCTCTGCGAATTCCAGTTGCAGGAACTCCAGGCCCACCACAAAGTAGTCGCCCATGTCGGAGTGCCTTTCCAGCCGCCGCAGCCGCCCCTTCAGCAACGCTCCCCGCGGAACCACCAGCTCCCCCTTGTGCCTCGCGTCCTCCCGCACTCTGGCCGTGATGAGGGCCCCCACCAGCGCTTGGTCGGAATCAATCGGGGTGTCCAGTTCCACGGACACGTCGAGAGCCGCCGGCAGTCTGATCTCCGTGAACCGCCTGGGGGTCGCGCCCGCCGGCTCGCTCGGCGGTTCATAGGAGACTACTGCCTCGCCCACGTATTGACGGCAGTGCGTGAATTCGATCCGGTTGCGGCTGGCGTCCCCCAGCGAGCCCGCCATCTCCACTTCCGCCCGCTGGGGGAGCAGAACGTCGGCGGTACCGATGCGGACCTTGCCGTAGTCAATTCGGGTGAAGACCTCCGCGATCGGCAGCTCCGGCGGGATCTGGTCACCATGCACTTCCAGGCGGAGCACATCCAGCGTTTCCTCGTCCGCCCAAAAGGAGCCTGTCGAGCCCACCTTCCCTTCGTATCTCCCGTATTTGACCTGCCAGCCGCTCGCCATGACCGGAATGTGGAAGTCGTAGCGCAGCGCCCGCCGTCCGTCCAGCTCCTCAGCTCCGCGGTAGGTGAACATCGGGCTGGTAGTTGCGAACACGGTGCGCGCGTGCGAGGCAAAATCGCCGCTGCTGGTCAAGCCGCCCTCGACGATTGCTCCCACCTCCTGCTCCTCGAACTTCTCCGCTCCGGGCCAGGAGTACAGCTCCTTTTTCCCTACCACGGCCACTTCCAGCGACACCCTATCCACTACCCGGAAAGGTCGCAAGGCCGCCGGGCGCCTGGAGCGCTCCATGGTTTCCAGGCAGGTGTAGTCGGGAAGGCGCTCGAGGTTCTGCGCCATCTTCCGCTTAATCCGCGACAGCAGCACAATCTCCCGCGGAAGCTCGGACTGTGCCAGGCAGACCACGGCCGCCAGGCACGCCAGAAGCGCCCGTTGGCGCACAGCTCACCTCCTGCGGCGCGATGGCCGGTACTGGCGGCGCAGCTCCTGCAACTGCTGCGCGTGCTTCTCGTGGTGCTCGGCGTCGTAGACGACGAGCTGCCGCAGCGTCATCGAGCCCCGCTCGGTGTGCGTGCCAGTGCGCTCGAAGACCTCCTCGGGCAGGTCCTTCATCAGCTCGTAGTTCTCCTGGCGCAGCCGGCGGAACAGGTCGAGCGAAGCGGCTGTCTTGCGCCGCTTGTAGTTGAGGTGAGCGGCCCAGGCCTCCTGGTCGTAGGCCACCAAGGTGGGGTTGTTCTCGGCGATGACGCGCCGGAAGCGGTCCGAGCAGACCATCTCCGAGTCTGCCAGGTGGGCCAGAATCTGGCGGATGCTCCACTTCTCCGGGCTGGGCGAGAAGTCCAGTTCGGCGCCGGCCGCCCCCGTCATCGAGGCGGCCACCAGGTCCGGCCCGCGCCGGAAGCGCTCCAGCAACTCAGACAGCGTCTCCACGTCCAGCCATTATAAACGGAGCCAATCGCCGGCGGGCAGTGTGGGCGGAAAAACGGCTCTGCCCGCTGGTGGGCTCAGAGCATGGGCCTGGGCGGCCACGGCTGGTGCCGCGGCCTGGCCGCGAATCTGGTGCTACTTGGGCGGCAAACCTTTGACCAGGGGCGCGCCGGGCTGGCGCGTCCACTCGGTCATCGAGCCGTCGTAGAGGGCCACGCGGTAGCCCAGGTACTTGAGCGTGAAGTAGGCCTGGGTCGCCTGCACGCCCGATCCGCAGTAGGTGGTCACGCGGCTGCCGGGTTTGAGCCCCGCCGCTTCGTACAGGCGCCGCAGTTCCTCCGGGGGCCGCAGTGCGGGGTTGGCCTTGCTGACCAAACCATCCTGCCAGTAAAGGTGTGCGGCGCCGGGGATGTGCCCGGCACCGTAGTCCGCCTGCGGACGGGTATCCAGCAGAATCACGCCGGGCGCCGGACGCCGCACCGCTTCCAGCGACGCCACCACCTCCGGGCGCGCCCGCACCTTCAGCCGGCCGGGCTTCCACTGCGGCGTCTCGGTCGTGATCGGCCGTTGCTCGGCCCGCCACTTCTCCAGGCCGCCGTCCAGCAGCGCGGCGCGCCCCGCGCAGCCCAGGTAGTCCAGGGTAAAGTAGGCCCGCGTCGCCGACAGACCCAGGAGGTCGCCGTAGAGCACGATGCGCGTCTGGTTGCTCAGGCCCACGCCCTCCAGCAGGCGCTGGAGATCGGCCACCGGCGGCAACTCGTTCGGAATGCCGTCGCGCGTGATGACCAGTTCCCGGTAGGGGAGCAAGCGGGCCCCGGGGATGTGGCCGGCGTCGTACGATGCCTTCTCACGCGCCACGTGCACCACCACCACCTGGGGATCGGCCAGGTGCTGCGCCAGCCAGTCTGTGCTCACCAGCATGGACGAACGCGGGGCGCCCGCCGCCAGGACCGCCAGCCACCCGCATGTCGAAAGCCAGCCCATCTCGAGGTTCCTCCTACGGCGCCTCGGCGTGACGCTTGAGGATCTGCGGCAGGTTTTGTGACAGAGCAGCGCGCGCCAGCACCATGTTGCAGCCCGCTTCGTGGGCTCTCTGCTTCAGTTCCCCCTGCGCCGGCGGCAGGTAGCCGATCAGGCTGATGCTCTTCAACTCGGCGGTGCCTTTCAGCTTGGCTACCGCCTTGAGGGGTTGGACGGCGGAAAAGTTCAGGTCCAGAAGGATCAGGGCCGGCTTGCTCTTGGCCTTCTCGAGCAGATCCTTTTCGGTCTTAACGAACTCCACTTCCATATTCGCTCGTCTGGCGGCTTCGGTGATCTTGACGGTGAAGAACAAGTCCTCGACCGCCGCCAGGATGCGTTTTGGTGGTCTAGCCATAGAAACCCACTAGGTCGTTTGCCAACTGCTCACGCTCGATTCAGTTCCAGTCCTGTCGAGTGCTACGCTGGAGGGAAACTCTATGGTAGCTCGTTCCGAGGCCCGATGCAACCGGAGCAACAGGGGGACAGGAAGGTGTGAAAAAATCCGGGGACACTCCGGGCTGGGTGCGTCAAACAAGTCGCCTGGGGATGAGCGCAGGCGTGTCCCCAGGATTCCTTCACACCTTCCAGGCTCCCATCTCCCCCACCGGGGTTCGAGGCTGTCCCGTTCTTCGGTCGTGACGCGGCGGCAGTCGATCGCCGTAGTGCTCGCAGGACTGGCGGCGCGCGGCCAGCCGCTCGAGGGCAGCATCCTGGTCCATGAACACGTGCTGGTGGATTTTGGCGGTGCGGCCAGCCCGGGTCGCTATGACCGCGAGGAGGTTTTCCGCATCGCCAAACCCAGACTCGAAGAGGTTCGCAAGCTCGGCTGCCGCCGCCTGCTGGAGTGCACACCCAACTTTCTGGGCCGCGACGCGAGGCTGCTGGCCCGGCTCTCGGATGCCGTGGGTCTCGAGATCTGGACTAACACCGGCATCTACGGCGCGGCCGACCGCAAGGGCGTGCCGGCCTTTGCCTGGCAGGAAACGGCCGGGCAACTGGCTGGCCGCTTCATCGCCGAAGCGCGCCTGGGTGTCGAGGGCCTCAAACCCCGCTTCATCAAGACCGGCGTGCAGGGCGCGTCGCTCGAGGAAATCGACCGCAAGCTGGTGCGCGCCGCGGCCATTGCCGCGCGCGATACGGGCCTCTCCATCGCCTCCCACACCGGGTCAGGCGCGGCTGCCCTCGAGCAACTGGAAATCCTCGCCGCCGAGAGAGTCCGCCCGGAAAAGTTCGTCTGGGTGCACGCCCAGAACGAGAAGGACCACGCCCTCCACGAAAGGGTGGCCCGCGCGGGCGCCTGGGTCGAACTCGACGGCATCCGGGAGAAGTCGGCCGATTGGCACCTGGAATGCCTCCGCTTTCTGGCTGGGCGCAACCTGCTGGACCGCGCGCTGATCTCACAGGACTCCGGCTGGTACCACGTAGGCGAGCCCGGCGGCGGCGACTACCGGGGCTACACCTACCTGTACACGGATTTTCTTCCCAGGCTCGAGCCGGCCTGGCAGCGGCGGTTGATGGTGGACAACCCGCGGCGGGCCTTCGGCAAATAGTGGAGCCCCGGGGCGCCGCTACCCCTTCAGCTCCCGGAAGGCCTCTTCGATCTCGCGCTTGGCCTCGGGGCCAGGCGGGATGAGCGGCAGCCGCGGCGGGCCGCCGTAGTAGCCGTTCAGGTCCATGGCGTACTTGAGGCCGGGAATGCCGTGGCGCGTGGTGACCAGCACCGCCGCCGGCGCGATGCGGCTCTGCCAGTCGCGGGCGGCATCGTAGTCGCGCGCCCGGCAGGCTTCCCAGATGGCGATGGTCGAGAAAGGCGCGGCATTGGCGTAGGCCAGGATGGCGCCCACCGCGCCCATCATCAGCGACGGCGCCAGCGTCGGCGCCGAACCCACCAGCACCTGGAAACCCGGCTTCACCGTCCGGATCATCTGCATGACCTTCTCGAGGTTCCCGGAGCTCTCCTTCATGGCGATGATGTTCGGATGTTCGGACAGTTGGGCCACCGCCTCGGCCGGGATGTCCACGCCGGTGGCCTGCGGCCAGTTGTAGATGATGAGGGGGACCTTGGTTTGGTCGGCCACGGCACGGTAGTAGAGCATCTGCGCCGCGGCGTTGCCGAGCAGGTGCTTGTAGTAGTGCGGGGTGCGCACCATGACGGCCTTGTAGCCCAGCTCGGCGGCCCGGTTGGTCAGCGCCACGGTCTCCCGCACGCTCTCCATTCCGGTGCCGGCGATGAGGAGCTTCTCCGGAGCGGCGTACTCGGCCACCCAGCCCCACAGCTCGGCCTTCTCCTCGGTGGTGAGCATGACGCTCTCCCCGGTCGAGCCGCACACCACGTAGCCGGCCAGAGAAGTCAGGTTCCACTTCTCGATGTTGTGCCGGACCTTGGCCCGGTACAGGTCGCCGTTCGCGTCGAAAGGCGTGGCGATGGGAGAATAGATGCCTTCGAGTTTCATGACAGTTTTGGGCTATGAAAACGGTGCCGACAGTGGCGCACGCTTCAGCGTGCTGCTGCGGGCTTTAGCCCGCAGTGCCCCGGCGACCCGCGCGCGCCGCTGGACGGCGAACTGAAGTTCGCCGCTGCACGCTAAAGCGTGCGCCACGAGCTCCGCCCCAGCGGGAAACGCAGGCCCTACAAGCACAGTCCCCACTTTCATGACAGAGACGTAGGGGCGAGGCACGCCTCGCCCCTCCACGGCCCTACGGCCGCACCTGCA
>CAZIRH010000209.1:0-8404 GCA_964541065.1 uncultured Solibacteraceae bacterium | reverse complement strand
ATCGGCTCGGCGAAAGCCTCGTGGCTGGCTCCCACGCGATGCAGCAGGAACCGGTCGCCTTGGGTGTTGACCAGCACCGCCGTGGTCGGGGTCGGCAACTCCGAGCGGAGCACCGCGCCCAAGTCCACGCCCACCCGGGCGAGCCGTGCCAGCAAGACGTCGGCGAACGAGTCCCGGCCCACGGTGGCCAGCAGGCGCACCGGGACACCCAGCACACCTAGCGTGTAAGCGGTGCTGGCGCCGTTGCCGCCCAGGTGCTGCTCGATGGAATCCACCCAGTCGGTGGTGTTCCACGCCAGCCGGTCCACCGGCCGAACCACGATGTCCATGACGATGTTGCCGGCGCACAGCACGCCGCTGACCGCGGGCGCCGGCATCTACGGCGCGCCTCCCGCCAGGGTCTCCAGGAACGTCCGTTCCAGCGGCCACCACCCGCGCACCAGCCGGCCGCTCTGCTGGAACACCCCGGCGGTGAGCACGCCGCTCAGGTCGCGCGGGTCGGGCTGTTTGTTCTCTTTGGCGATCGTCTCCCGCAGCAGCGTGGTGACCTTCTGGAGTTGGGCAACCAGTTGGGTGGCCTCCTGCGGAGAGCGGCAGGCGACTTCGAGCAGCACTTCGAAGCGCTCGCCGCGAGGCCCCGCCGCCAGCAGGAGGCCGTCTGAGGACTCCAGCGCTTGCGCGAGCAGACGGGCGCCCGGGGGGAGCGCCCCCGCCTGCCGCAGCCAGCCGGCCGGCAGGAACAGCCATACCGGATGCGGCGGAAAAATCGTGGGCCGCCTGCCCGGGTTGCGTTTGAGCAGGCGTTCGGCAGCGTACGCGTCCCGGTCCACACCCAGCGCCATCAGGCGCGGCTGGAGCGGCAGGTACGAGATCCAGCGTTCGGGCGTGCTGCCGCCCACCCGGCAAAAGGAGTTCCGACAGATGCCTCCCTGCCGTCCGACATAGTCGCTCAACCGGCGCCAGTCGAAGCGGCCGCGCAGCAGGAAGTAGGAGCCCTGCGGGCCCAGCGCCGCCAGCGCCCAGTCCAGGTCGCGCAGGTAGTCGAAGCCGCTGCCGGCCTTGAACGCACGGTACTCCGGCTCCTGGACCGGGTCCGAGACCTCCCACACGCGCAGCAGCCCCGCCTGGCGCAGCGCGACAAAGTCGATGTAGACGAGAACGGCTTCGTCCGCGGGCAGGCGCGCCAGCAGCTCTCGCGGCGACTGGTGGCGCCTCCGCCAGGTGGCCGCCAGCACCACCAGGGAAACGCACACGGCGGCCAGCAACAGCAGCACCAGCAACGGAGGGAGCCGGCGTCTCACATCTATGAGATTACACCGTGCCGCAGCTCCCGGCCAGGCGGGCCTGCTTCCATAGTTCCAGATAGGGCCTCAGCTCCTGCATCATGGCCTGGAAGCGCGCAATGGAAAGCGATTGCGCCCCGTCGCTGAAGGCCTTCTCCGGGCAGGGGTGGACCTCCACCAGCAGCCCGTCGGCGCCCATGGCCACTGCGGCCCGGCACACCGGCGGCACCAGGCTGCTCCGGCCGGTGGAGTGGCTGGGATCGACCACTACCGGCAGATGCGTCAGCTCGTTGAGCACCGCCACCGCCGCCAGATCGCAGGTGTTGCGCGTCGTGTTCTCGAAGGTGCGGATGCCCCGCTCGCACAGAATCACGTCGGGGTTGCCGTGCGCCACGATGTACTCGGCCGACATCAGCAGCTCCTTGAGCGTCGAGCTCATGCCCCGCTTCAGCAGCACCGGCCGCCCGCACGGCCCCAGGGCCTTCAGCAGCGCGACGTTCTGCATGTTGCGCGCCCCGATCTGGAGCACGTCCGCGTACTGGGCCACCAGCTCCACGTCGCTGTCGCTCATCACCTCGGTGACGATGTCCAGCCCGCTGGCGGCCTTGGCCTTGCGCAGCAGCTTGAGACCTTCCACTTCCAGGCCCTGGAACTCGTACGGCGACGTGCGCGGCTTGAAGGCCCCGCCCCGCAGCATGCGCGCGCCCGCCCGCGCCACCGCCTCGGCCGTCTCCATGATCTGCCGCTCGCTTTCCACCGAGCAGGGGCCCGCCATCACCACGAAGTCCTCGCCCCCGATGGTGGTCGAGTTCACCCGGATCCGTCTGCGCTCCGGCTGGAACTCCCGGCTCACGAACTTGTAGGGCGCCGAGATGCGCATCGCCGTCTCCACCCCCGGCATGGCCTGAAGCGATTCCAGGCACAGCGTGACGTCGCCGACGCCGATGGCGCCGATGACCACCCGCTCCTCGCCCTGGATGGTGTGCACGCGGTAGCCGAACTCCTCGATGCGCTGGCAGACGGCGTCGATCTGCTCTTTGGCGGCATGGAGTCGCATGGAAATGATCATGACCCTCCTCCCAAAACCGCAGCACCAAAACAAAAACCCACTCGACCGAGTGGGTTGGCTCGACCTGACTTGTGGGATGCCCTCTAAACCAACGCCACTCTAGCGCGGGCGGTTAAAGCACCAGAATCGATACCAAAATCGATTGGCGTCGGCAGGAAGCATCGGAACACCCAGTATACACGGCGGCCGGACGCCAGGCAAGAGCATTCTCCAGCCGGCCTGTGGTCAGTTCGACTTCACCCAGCCCCGGGCCGCCGCCCAGTGACCCAGTATCCTGCTTCGCCAGCGGGTCGGCCACGCAACCCCGTGGGACAGGCACCCAGAGGGTACCCAGCCTGTCGGCGACAACAGTGGCCGTTGTCTGGGCACTCGCGAAGCAGGACACTAGTGTCCTGTCCCGGCCAACTTCTGACAGTTCACGGCGGTCCCGTGGCGCACCCTTCAGGCTGCTGCGGCGAGCTTCAGCTCGCCGTGACCGCAGGCTGAAGCCCGCGGCGGCACGCTAAAGCGTGCGCCACCACCGATTGCCAGGAATTATATGGGACAGGACACTAGGCCTGGAGGCCGAACAGCTCCCAGTACTTCCGGGGCAGGCGGACCGGTCTCATCTCGCGGTTGCAGAACACGTGCTTGGTCTCGGCGGTGGCCAGCACGCGGCCGTCGTCGGCGCGCCGGATCTCGTAGCCGAAGCGCAGCAAGCGCGGGCTGGCCGACTCCAGACGGGTTCTCACCATCACCTCGTCGTCGAACCGCGCGGGATGAAGATACCGGCAGTGGGTCTCCACCACCGCCAGCACCACGCCGTCCTGAGTCTCCATGTCCTTGTAGTTGAAGCCGGCGGCCTTGCAGAACTCCATCCGGGCCAGCTCCAGCCACACCAGGTAGGCGGCGTGATGCACCACGCCCATCTGGTCGGTCTCGGCGTAGCGGACGCGCAGGCGGGCTTCGTGGGCGAGCATTGGAGTTCATTGTACCTGAGGGCAACGCGATGGCTGTGCGGGCCGTCTGGTAGGATGGCATCGAGTATGACCCGCCGTTGTTGGTGTGCCCTGATGGCCGGCCTGCTCCGGGCGCAGGAGACCGTCATCCGGGTGAACGTGCGCCTGGTGCGGATTCTGGCCACGGTGAAAGACCCTGCGGGCGAGCCGGTGGGCGCCCTAACCAAGGACGACTTCGTGGTCTTCGACAACGGCGTCCGGCAGGAGCTGGCGGTCTTCGAGCGCTACACCGAGCAGCCGCTCTCGGTGGCCGTGCTGATCGACACCAGCGCCTCGACGGGCATCGAGCTACGCTACGAGATCGACTCGGTGCATCGGTTCCTGAAGGCGCTGCTGGCGGAAGGCAATCCCGCCGACACCGCCGCGCTCTACAGCTTCAACTACCAGGTGATGGCGGAGACCGGCTTCACGCGCCGGCTCGACCGTCTGGCCGGCGTCCTGAAAGCGCTGAAGAACCAAGGCGGTACGAGCCTCTACGACGCCATCTACCTGGCCGCGCGCAACCTCGAGGACCGCGAGGGCCGGCACGTCCTGGTGCTGATCACCGACGGCGGGGATACCACCAGCGCCAAAAGCTACCACCAGGCCCTGGAGGCGGCCCAGTTCGCCGATGCCGTGCTCTACCCGGTGCTGGTGATGCCCATTACCAACGAGCCCGGCAGGAACATCGGAGGCGAGAACGCCTTGACTGGCCTGGCGGCCGGCACCGGCGGCCGCGTGTTCCTTCCCAGTGTGGGCGCGGCGCTGGACGCGGCGTTTGCCGACATCCTGCGCGAGCTGCGCACCCAATACCTGCTGGCCTACTACCCGCGCAACCTGCCCCCCACCAAGGAACGGTTCCATCGCCTCGAGATCCGGACCCGCCGGTCCGGTTTGCGAGTCCTCGCCCGCAGCGGCTATTATGGGGATTCCGAACCAGCCCCGGGCTGGGCCCCGGCGCGCTGAACCATCACCCAAGAGGACGCAAGAGTGGCCAACAGGAACAACAAGCCGTGGCGATCCCGGGCGCCGGAGCTGACCTTCCAGGAGGTCCGCTACCTGAAATACCTGATCGACCGCAGGGTGCCGGTCAGGGTGCGCCTGAGCACGAACGAGGAAGTCGCCGGCACCATCGAGTACTACGACCACTCGTTCATCCGGTTGACCCGCCAGGGCGAGCCCAACCTCTTCCTCTTCAAGCACCACATCAAGTACCTGTGCGAGGAGTAGCCGGGCCACCCCGGGCGGGCTGGGGCCCCTCTGCTAGAATCGTGGTGTCACATGCCATCGTACCTGGAAGCTTGCGTCGAAATCGCCCGCGAGGCCGGTCTGCTGCTGGCCAACCACTTCGAGCGGCGTGTCGGCTTCGCGCTGAAGGGCGAGTTCGACCTGGTCACCGAGGCGGACCATGCCTCCGAGCGGCTCATCGTCGAGCGCCTGTGCTCGCGGTTCCCCTCCCATGCCATCGTGGCCGAGGAAGGCAGCGGCCACGAGAGCAGCTCGGAATACCGCTGGTACGTGGATCCCCTGGACGGCACCACCAACTTCGCCCACGGCTTCCCGGCCTTCAGCGTCACGCTGGCGCTGGAGCGGGCCGGTGAGCTGATCGCCGGCGTCATCTACGATCCGCTGCGCAGCGAGATGTTCTCGGCCGAGCGGGGCTCGGGCGCCTACCTGAACAACCGCCGCATCCGGGTCTCCAAGTGCGGCCGGCTCGAGGAGGCCCTCCTCGCCACGGGGTTTCCCAGCCGCAAGCGGCACGTCAACGTGAACGTGCATTTCTACTACCAGCTCGCCATGTTCACCCACGGGGTCCGGCGCGCTGGTTCGGCCGCCCTGGATCTGGCCTACGTGGCCTGCGGGCGGCTGGACGCCTTCTGGGAATTCGGCCTCAATCCCTGGGACCAGGCCGCCGGCATGCTCCTGACGGCCGAGGCCGGCGGCCAACTCTCGGACATGAAAGGCGGGACGGCCCGCATCGGCGGCCCCCATTTGCTGGCGGACAACGGCCTGATTCATCAGGAAATCCTGGGGTTGTTCGGGGAAATCTTCGCCGGCCGGTACCGCGCCGCCCTGCCGGAGATCCCGTAGCCGGAGTCACAGCCGCCCCCTCTCCCGGTAACCTCGCGGGATTTTCCCGAATAGGCGGCCGCCACGATCCTGTAAGATAGGAAGTTCGGTGTTGCGCAGGCGAACATGAGAACTGTGGAGCTGATTCAGCGCAAACGCGACGGCGAGGAACTCGCCCCCGAGGAAATCGCCTACCTGGTCGAGAGCTATACCCGGGACGAAATCCCCGACTACCAGATGGCGGCGTTTCTGATGGCGGTCTTTTTTTCCGGCATGTCGGAACGCGAGCTCGGCGCCCTGACCGAGTGCATGGTTCGCTCCGGGGAAACGCTGGACTTGTCTTCCATCCCCGGCGTCAAGGTGGACAAGCATTCCACCGGCGGGGTGGGCGACAAGACCAGTCTGATCGCCGCCCCCCTGGCGGCCGCCGCCGGGGTGGTCGTCCCCATGATCTCGGGGCGCGCGCTGGGGCACACCGGCGGCACGCTGGACAAGCTGGAGTCCATCCCCGGCTTCCGCACGGATTTGACCGTCGCCGAGTTCCGCGACAACCTGGCCCAGCACAAGCTGTGCTTCATCGGCCAGACCTCCGAGATCGCGCCCGCCGACGGCAAGCTCTACGCCCTGCGCGACGCCACCGCCACCGTCGAGTCGATTCCCCTCATCGCCTCCTCCATCATGTCCAAGAAGCTGGCCGCCGGCCTGGACGCCCTGGTGCTCGACGTCAAGGTGGGCAGCGGGGCCTTCATGAAGCGGCAGGTGGACGCCCGCCGCCTGGCGCAAGCCATGGTGGTCATCGGCCGGCGCATGGACAAGCGCGTGCAGGCCCTGATCACCGACATGAACCAGCCCCTCGGCTTCGCCGTGGGCAACGCCCTGGAGGTCATGGAGGTTTCCCAAACCTTGCAGGGCGCCGGGCCCACCGACCTGACGCGCCTATCGCTGGAGCTGGCCGCGCGCATGATCCACCTCGGCAGGGTCACCGACTCCATCGAGGAGGCCCGCGACCGCGCCCAGCGCCGCCTCCTGGACGGCTCCGGTTACGGCAAGCTCAAGGAGGTCATCGAAGCCCAGAACGGCAACCCCCGGGTGCTGGATCGCTTCGATCTGCTGCCCAACGCCACCGGCGCCCGCGAAATCGCCTCCCCGCGGGCCGGTTTCGTCAGCGCCATCGACGCCGAAGACATCGGACGCGCCTCCGCCATGATCGGCGCCGGCCGCAACACCAAAGAGGACACCATCGACCCGGCCGTGGGCGTCATCCTGGAGGTGAAGATGGGCGACAAGGTGGAGGCCGGAGCCGTGCTCTGCCGGCTCTACTACACCAAGGAAGACTACCTGGACGAAGCGGCGCAGCTCGTCGAAGACGCTTTCCGCATTTCCGCGCACTTGCCCGAAGAGCGCGAGCTCATCCTGGAGGTGGTGGGGTAGCCGCCTTCCTATGGGCCGCTTCACCGGCTTGCTCGGCCTGGCGACGATTGTCGCCGCCGCTTACCTGTTCTCCTCCCGCCGCCGCGCCATCCGCCCCGCCCTGCTGCTGTGGGGCCTGGGTCTCCAGTTCACCTTCGCCTTCCTGATCCTGAAGACCCCCTTCGGGCTGCTGTTCCAGGCGGCCAGCCACGGTGTGAACGCCCTGCTCGAGTACGCCGAGGCCGGCAGTCAGTTCGTCTTCGGCCCGCTGGGCACCAAGGCCGGGCCCTTCGGCGTGGTCTTCGCCTTTCAGGTCCTGCCCATCGTCATCTTCATCGCCTCGTTCTTCTCCATCCTCTACTACCTGGGCGTCATGCAGTGGATCATCCGCGGCATGGCCATCCTCATGCAGCGCGTCATGGGCGCCAGCGGCGCCGAATCCACCAACGTGGCCGCCAGCATCTTCATGGGGCAGACCGAAGCGCCCCTGACCATCCGCCCGTTTCTGCCGCGCCTGACCCAGTCGGAGCTGTTCACGGTGATGACCAGCGGTATGGCCCACGTCTCCGGGGCCGTGATGGCGGCCTACGTCAAGATCGCCCACGTGGACATCAAGCACCTGCTGACCGCGGTCATCATGACCGCCCCGGCCACCATCATGCTGGCCAAGATGCTCATGCCGGAGACCGAGAAACCCGAGACCGCGGGCGAGGTGAAGATCCAGGTCGAGCGTCCCGGCGCCAACCTCATCGACGCCGCCGCCCGGGGCGCGGGTGAGGGCCTGCAACTGGCGCTGAATATCGCGGCCATGCTGATCGCCTTCCTGGCGCTGATCGCCATGGTGAACGGCATCCTCGGGTGGGCCCACACCTGGCCCGGCTTCTCCTGGCTGCCCCCGTCGCTGGAGCGCATCTTCGGCCTTGTATTCGCCCCGGTGGCCTGGGTGCTGGGCGTCAGTTGGAAGGATGCCGGCGCCATCGGCAACCTGCTGGGGACCCGCCTGGTGCTCAACGAGTTCGTGGCCTTCCTGCAACTGGGCCCCATCCGCGGCCAGCTCGATCCGCGCTCCTTCACCATCGCCACCTACGCCCTGTGCGGCTTCGCCAACTTCAGCTCGATCGCTATTCAGATCGGCGGCATCGGCGCCCTGGCGCCCAACCGCAAATCGGATTTGGCGCGCTTGGGCCTCAAAGCCGTGGCGGCCGGCACCATGGCCAACTTCATGTCGGCCTGCATCGCCGGGATGCTTTTGTAGGATATGCTTTAGCTTGTCAGTCGAACAAACAAAACGCTTTCTAATCACCCGCCACAACCGCCACCCGCGCATCGCGGTGGTGCTCGGCACCGGCCTGGGCGCCTTTGCGGAGGAATTGGAGGACTGCCTCGAGATCCCCTACGACCAGATTCCGCACTGGCCCGAGTCCACCGCCGTCGGCCACGCTGGCAAGCTGGTCTTCGGCAGGCTGGGGGCCCTCGAGGTGGCCGTGCTCTCGGGCCGCGTTCATCTCTATGAGGGCTACACACCCGCCCAGGTCACCTTCGGCGTGCGTGTGCTGGCCCGCCTGGGAGTGCGCGTGATGGTCTTCACCAATGCC
>CAZIRH010000208.1:0-8470 GCA_964541065.1 uncultured Solibacteraceae bacterium | reverse complement strand
CGCCTCAAGCAGGTTCCGGCGCGCTACGTCGCCAGCCCGCTGGGCCAGGGCCAACTGGATAGAGTCGCGCCACTCGCTGACCGGCCGGCGGCGGAGGGCGCGCTGGCGGAGGTGGCCGAAGCCATCGAGTATCTGTACGCCGCCGCCACTCCCCAGCCGGCGGCGCGCGGCGCGGCGGTCCGGCTGCGTTTCGGCGAGCTCACCGACCCCGCGGAAGCCTTGCGGAAGCTGCGCATCGAGGGGGCGGCGCTCGAACCCAAAGAGATCTTCGCGCTGACCGGGCTGCTGGACCGCGCCGCGGACATTCGCGCCGTGCTGCTGGCCGTCGGGCAGCGCTTCCCGAAGCTGGCGGCGCGGGGCGCGGCCATCGGCGAATTCCGCAGCCTGCTGGCGGAGCTCGCCGGCAAGGTCCTTCCCGATGGCACGGTGGCCGATCACGCCAGCCCCATGCTGGGCCGGTTGCGGCGGGACATCGACCGGCAGCAGCGGCTGATCCAGGAGTCGCTCGAGCGCTTCCTGCGCGCGCACCGCGAGGACGGCGTGCTCCAGGAGGAGTACGTCGCCATCCGCAACGAGCGCTTCGTGGTGCCGGTGGTGGCGGGGCGGCAGCGGCGCATCGAGGGGGTCATTCACGGCGCCAGCGGCACCGGGCATACTCTGTTCGTCGAGCCCCTGGAGACCATCGATCTGAACAACGAGCTGGTGCGGCTGAAGGAGGAGGAACTGGCCGAGGTGCGCCGCATCCTGCTGGAGCTGAGCGACCGCCTGCGGCAGTACCTGGAGGCCATCGCGCGCAGCGTGGTCATGCTCGCCGAGTTGGAGCTGCTGTTCGCCAAGGCGGCCTTCGCGCAGGACTTCGGCTGCACGGTGCCGCGGTTCAGCCCGCCCCAGACGCGGCGCCTCACCCTGCGCGACGCCCGCCACCCGCTGCTCGAAGACGTGCTGCGCAAGCAGAAGAAGCCTGTGGTGCCGTTCTCGCTCGAACTGGCCAGCGCGACCCGCACGCTGCTGATCAGCGGCCCCAACAGCGGCGGCAAGACCGTCACGCTGAAGACCGTCGGATTGCTGGCGCTGATGGCGCAGGCCGGGCTGCCGGTGCCCTGCGGCGAGGCGGAGTTCCCGTTCTTCGACCAGGTGCTGGCGGACATGGGCGACAACCAGTCCATCCAGGAGAGCCTGAGCACGTTCTCGGCGCACATCACGCGCATCCGGGAGATGGTCGAGCGGGTGACGCCGGACTCGCTGGTGCTGCCCGATGAGTTGGGCCGGGCCACCGACCCCGAGGAAGGCGGGGCGCTGGGCGTGGCCATTCTGGACCGCTTCCGGGCTTCGGGCGCCTTCACGCTGGCCTCCACCCACCTGCTGGCGATCAAGGTCTATGGCGCCAACACGGCGGGCGTGCTCAGCGGCTCGATGGGCTTTGACGAGGAGACGCTCCAGCCCACCTACGTGCTGCGGCTGGGCGTGCCGGGCAAGTCCGCAGGCCTCGAGATCGCGCGGCGGCTGGGGCTGCCGGCGGACCTGCTGGAGCGCGCCACCTCCAGCCTGGGCCGCCGCGAGCAGGACATCTCGAAGTTCCTGAGCGAGCTGCACCAGCGGCTGGAGGAAACCACGCGCCTCCAGGCCGAACTCCAGTCCGAGCAGGAGCGGCTTTCCTCCCGCCAGCGCTCGCTGGCCGCGGAGTACGAGCGCAGAGAAACGGCCAAGCTCAAGGAACTGGAACGGCGCTGCGCGCTGGTGCTCGAACGGTTCGAGGTCCAGGCGCGCGAGGTGATCGCGAAGCTCGCCGCCGGCGGCGAGCCGAAGAAGGCCCAGCGCAGCGTGGCGCGCGCGAAGCGGGAGCTGCGCGAGGAGTTCAACACGGAGGTCCTGGCCACGCAGGCCGACGCCCGCTCAGGCGAGCTGCGTCCGCCGGAAGTGGCCGAGGGCGCACGCGTGCGGCTGAAGGACGTGCGCGAGCCGGCGCGGGTGCGGCGGTTGATCGGGGAGGACGCCCTCGAGGTCGAGGTGGGGGCGCTCAAGGTGCGCGTCTCCCGCGACGACGTGCTCGAGGTTCTGCCGCCGGCGGGCCCAGGGCCGCGCCTGCCGCAGGGTGTCTCCTTCCGGCCGGGACCGGAGGTGGTGAGCGAAGTGCGCGAGATCAACATCATCGGGCAGCGCGCGGAAGAGGCCATCGCGCACGTGGACAAGTTCCTGGATACCGCGGTGGTAGCCGGCGTCAGCCAAGTGCGGATCGTGCACGGTTTCGGAATGGGCGTGCTGCGCCGGGCCGTCAGCGAGCTGCTGGGGGCCAACCCCAACGTCGAGAAGTTCTACCCGGCCCCGCCCAGCGAGGGCGGCGGGGGGGCCACCATCGCGGAACTGAAGGAGTAGGCCGGCTGGAAAGCCGGGGCCCAGAGGGCACCCCGGCTGAAAGCCTGCCCCACGACTCACTCCACCGTGACCTTGGTCCCCTGTTGGCCGGTGCCCGACAGCCGCTCGATACGTTCGTCGATCAAGGTCCGCATGGCCTTCAGGAACTCGAGGCGGGAGTTGCGGAAATGCTCCCGCGCCGTCTCGGATTTCATCGTGAAGAACCGGTCGATCTTCCGGAGCGCTTCCCTGCACAGGCAGGGTTCGTAGGCCCGGGGGGCTTCCAGGGGAGCCTGAGCCTCGCTCATGACTGTACCTCCTTCAATTCCACTGTCAGAACCTTATTATCCAGCCTGGCGCGGGTGGGTGTGAGGGCGGCCATGGAAGTGGGCAGCCCGATGTGCCGCCGAAACGTGCCGATCTCGACTACCAGCTCGTCGCCCTTCTTGAACAGGCCGATCTCGCCCTTGGCGGCGAACGGCAGCAGCAGACGGACCTCGTAGTACCCATCGCGCTTCTCGAAGCTGTAGGGCCGCTCCAGGCGGACGACCGCGGCGGGATCGTCCCCTGGGGCGTACAGCGCCCGGGCGAGTTCCTCCAGCCGCTCGCGTCCCAGCACTTCGCAGGTGAACAGGGGAACCCGCTTGACCGGCACCGGGGCGAAGTACTCGTCGATCTCGCGCAGGATGCGGTCCTGCGTCTTGTGCCATTCCGAGAAGAAGGCGTCGCTGACGGAGGCGGGCAGTACGCGGTTGGCGATCACGGTGTCCACGGTGAGGCCGTGCAGGGAGAAGTAGACAAAGGCGCGCTGCGTCTCGCGCAGCACCATCTTCTCCGGATTGGTTACCAGGCGCACGCTGGTGATGCGGGGGTCCTCCATCAGCTCGTCCACCCCTTCCAGGCGCTCGAACAGCTTCTGGACGTTGGCGAAGTAGCTGTCGGGGGGCAACTCGAAGGGGGCCACGCGGTTGGCCACGGGCCGCACCACCTTCAGGAAGCCGCGCTGGTAGGGGAAGATGTGCTTCATGTACCAGTCCAGTGTGGTGGGCATGCTGACGAAGCGCATGGACTCGGCCGTGGGCGCGGCGTCCAGCACGATGACGTCGTAGCGCTGCCCCCGGCGGTGCTCGTTGATGTGCATCATGGCGCTGAGCTCTTCCATGCCGGGCAGGATGGCCAGCTCTTCGGCCTCCACGTCACCCAGGCCCGTGGTTCGCAGCAGCGAAACCACCCAGGATGAGATCTCCTGCCAGTGCCGCTTGATCTCCTTCTGGATGTTGAGCTCGTGAATCTCCAGGCGCTCGGCCACCGCATAAGGGTCGGCGGTCGCGCCGTGGAACAGGGCGCCCTCCAGGTCAAAGGAATCCGCCAGGCTGTGCGCCGGATCCAGGCTCATCACCAGGGTGCGGTAGCCCAACTGCGCCAGGCGTATGCCGGTGGCCGCCGCCAGCGACGTCTTCCCCACACCGCCTTTGCCCGTGAACAGCAGGATGCGCATGGCCCTCTCTTCATTCTAGTCCGGCCGATGCTAGGCTGAAGAAAGCATCGAGGAGAACGCTCCAATGAAAGCACTCATAGGTTGGCTCGGCGCGGCCGCGCTGCTGGCGCTGGCGGGGCAAAAGGCCGGCCATCCCGACCAGGGCCAGGCCATCTTCGAGCAGCAGTGCAGTACCTGCCACCACGCCACCAGCGCCGAAAAGAAGCTGGGACCGGGCCTCAAGGGCCTGTTCAAGAAGCGCCGGTTGCAGAACGGGCAGCGAGTCACCGAACAGAGCGTCCGCGCCAAGGTGGAGGCGGGCGGAGGCGGCATGCCGGCCTACAAGGAGATGCTGGCAGACAGCGAGAAAGCCGAGCTGTTGGCGTACTTGAAAACGCTCTAAGCTGGCGGGAGCAACTTCGAGCGGGCGTAGCGCAGCACGCCCACCAGGAACCCCAGCCCGCAGCAGAGGTGGTACACCGCGGACAAGGGGAGGGCACGCAGCGCGAACCAGCGGCCCCGCCGGCGGGCCAGGAATGCCAGGAAGGGCCGGTTGAGCAGCAGGTACGCGACCGCCAGCGCGGCCGGCAGCAGCCACCAGGCAGCAGGCGGGCGGAACAGCGCGCCCGCGAGCAACGCGCCCAGTCCCAAGAAGACCAGCACTACGCTCCAACGCTGGCCGATGCGCAGGTTCAGGTCGTCGGGCATGTGCCGGTACCGCAGGATCAGTTGCGTCCACAGGGCCCCGCGGCGGAAGATGTCGGTCCGCACCATCTCGCCCAGGCGCCAGCGTTTGAGGTGCTTCACCGTCAAGGTTTTCTCCAGAACGATCTTCCGGCCGGCGTGCGCCAGCAGATAGCCGAAGGCGACGTCGCCAAAGAAGCGCTGCGGCCCGAAGAATCCGCCCATGCTCTGGAACACCTCCCGGCGGATGGCGCCGCACCCGGTCCAGAAGGTGCTGGCACGGCGCTGCCCTTGCTGGTGCACGAAATGGTGCAGCAGGTTGCGGTACTGGGACAGCAGATCGGGGGCGCCCGGAGCGTCGTCGTAGGAACCGATCAGGGCGTCCAGCGACGGGTCCTCGCGAAAGGCCTCTACCACGCGCGCGAGCGTATCCGGCTGCACGCACACATCGGCGTCTAGGAACAGCAGGAGGTCCCCTTGCGCCTGGCTGGCGCCCAGGTTGCGCGCGGTGTAGCTGCCGTTACGGCCGCCGGTCTCGAGCGCGCGGGCACCCCAGGCGCGGGCCGCGGCCATCGAGCCATCCGTGGAACCGTCGTCCACGACGATGCATTCCAGCGGCTGAATGGTGCACTGCCGGAGAGCGGCCAGGCACAAGGACAGGTAGCGGCCGCCGTTGTGCACCGGGATGATCACCGAAATCGACGGAACCCTACCCTCTGCTATCACAGCCACCACAACCCGCAACTATCCATGAGACCATGGCTAATAGCTATACCGCAACGCCAGGCTGACATGAGAATTGCGGCGGTACTGGCCCAGGAAGTCGTCCGCCGCCCCGCGGATCAGGCTGAAAGAGGCAGTGGCGCGCCAGTGTGAGCCGAGGGTCTGGGAGTACTCGAAGCGCGCCCAGACGCCCTTGCCATTCTCCCGCACGGCGGCCTCCAGGGCCAGGCTGCGGCTGGGGCCGAGGGTGTACCCGGCGCGGCCCAGCAGGGAGCGGGCCAAGCCGCGGTCAGGAGCGAATTCGAACCCGCGCCTGGCCGCGGTAACTACCTCTCCGGCGTACCCGCCCACCAAAAACCACTCACCCGCCTGGCGCTCCAGTTGAACTACGTACAACACATACTCATCGGCCTGCGGCGTGGCGGAGGTGAACCAGGCGGCCTCGGCTTTCACCGACAGCCACTTCAGGGGGACCGCTGCGTCGCCGCCATACATGCGCAGGCGGGGATACAAGCGCGCCAGGCCGAAAGGCGGAGACAGGCGCGTTGCGGGAAGTTGCAGGGGACCGAGCTCGGCCCGCAGCTCGAACAGGGGCAAATGGTTGAAGCCGTCGAACAGAGAGAACGAATACTCGTAGCCCGCTCCTGTCCGGCTCCAACGAGCGCCGAACTGCGAACGCCCGGGATAGTGCGCGCCCGCATCGCGAATGGAGACCTCCGGCAGCACCGCCCAGCGCTGGTTGAGCAAGGGCAGGCGACTGGGCGTGAAAAGCGGCTGCCATACCAGTTCCAGCGTCTCGCGACCCTTCTCCAGCGTCACCCGCGCCGCGGTCACCCCCAGAAAATCGTTGTCCACGACCTCCAGGTAGTCGCGCGGGGCGAACCGGTCCGTGGGGTTGAGGATGTCGGCTTTGCCCCAGCGAATGAACTGCCTGCCGGCTTCGAAGGTCAGCGGCCCGCGGTGGTAGGTGGCGCTCAGGCGGCGCACAGCAAAGGCGGGCCGGCGGATCTCGCGGTCCTGCCAGGAGAGGTCCCAGGCGCGCTCGACCTGACGGTGGGTGTCCGTGCGCGCATCGAGATTGCTAGCGAACCGCCAGCCCGGCAGCGGCTTCCAGGTGCCCTCGTAGCGCAGCAGCGCTTCGGCGACGCCGCGCCCGCGGTCGCCCGGGGCGGTCTGCGGGTAGGCCACCAGACGCGTCTCGAAGAAACCGCGCTGCGCGAAAGCCTGGCCAAAGGCGGGCAGCGCCCCCAGCAGCAGGACCGCGCTACTCCACCCGCAGCGCCTGTAGGGTGAACGCCTCATCTTTCAGCGGCACGTTGTATTCGAGTTTGTCCAGCCTGAGGATGGTGCGGCTGTTCTGGCGCAGGTCCGCCATCTCGATGGTACGGGCGGTCCAGATGCCTGCGACGTTCTCCAGGTCGCGGTGGAACGCCCGCCGCACCAGAGCTCCCCGGCTGAAGTTCTCGATGCGCCAGTAGACGTAGTGGTCCTTGCGCACCCAGACGAGCGAGCGGTCGTACTGGGAAATCTTGCTCTGCCTGGGCCGGGCTTCGAGGCGCCAGCAGGGGACGCCCTCGAGCGCTTCCTCGCCGTCCAGGCGGTAGTCGTATTGCGCGACATCGCGCTCCTCGAGGTCCTCGAAGCTGAAGTCGGTGCCGAAGAAGCGGGTGCGGCGGTCCTGGAGGGCGATGCGGCGGTCGCGCTGAAGGGCGGGCGTCCACATCCACTGGTCGGAAGACCGCTCCGGGTGGTTGAGGATGAGCAGGGCCACACCCCGGACCTCCGCGGGCGCGGTGAAGCGCAGCACGGCCTTCGAGGAACCGTGCGAGCCCAGGCGGTCGTAGCGCCAGCGCTTCTCGGTGACCTTGCCGCGGGCATTGACGACCTTGAGCGAGCCCTCGTAGCGCTCCGAGTTGGCGCGCGAACGCCGCTGGACCTCTTCGACGATTCTGCGGGCGTCTTCGGCCCAGGCGACGGCGCCAGCCAGCAGCACAGCGGCCAGCACTCTACTCATACTCCAACGCCTCCACCAGCCGGGCCCGCACGGCCGCCCGCGCCGGTCCCAGCGCGGCAATCCAGGCCGCGGCCAGGATCAGGGGGATCAGCAGCAGCGCCAGCTCGACCGGGTACCGGTAGTCGAGCCGCAAGCCCCCCAGGCGCAGCGTCGCCTCCAACGAGTACAGCAGGTTCACGGCGCCCAGCGCCAGCCCCAGCGCCAGCCCAATGGCGCCGATGGCCAGCGCTTCCATCCACACCGTGTGCCGCACCTGGCGTCTCAGCCCGCCCACCGCCTGCAACACGCCCAGCTCGCGGCGCCGGTCCATGATCGAGACGATCAGCGAGTTAACGATACCGAGCACCGCCACGGCGATGGCCACGGCGATCTGGCTGCCGGTCATGGCGAACCACTGGTCGGTCAGGCGCAGGATGTTCTGCCGCACCTCCCGGTTGGCAAGCACAAGCAGGCGCCGCTGGCCGGCGAAGTTCTCCAGGATGCGCCGGCGGACCTCCTCCGGCGAGGCGCCCGGCTTCACGAACACCCGCACGACACTGATACTGGAGTCCCCCCACCAGCGCTCGTACACCGAACGGTCCAGCGCCACCGTGCCCTGCTGGTCCGAGTAGTCCCGCGTGATGCCCACCACCGGCAGGCGCAGCCAGCCCTGGGGCGTCGGCAGTTCGATGGTTTCGCCGTAGCCGACTCCGCGCAGCCGGGCGAACGTGTCGGAAACGATGACGCCGCGGCCCTCCGCGGCCAGGCGGTAGGCCCGGGTGGCCTCCCCCGCCAGCATCGGGCGCCGTGAGGTGCGCCACAGCTTGGCCATCTCGACCGAGTACACGGTCACCGGCGTCTTCCGGAACAGCACCCGCGCGCTGCGGAGCGACTGGGCTTCCGCGACCCCCTCGATGCGTTCCACTTCCGCTCCCACCTCCGCCGGGAAGGTGAAGGCGCGGTTGGTAAGCTTCTCCGTAGGCGTGACAAACAGATCGGGGTTGAGCGCCGTTTCGAGCCAGTCGCTCAGGGAGGCGTAAATGGAGCGCGCGACGCCGCCGGCGCCCACCGCCATGGCCAGGGCCAGCATGAGCGCCGAAACGGTGGCCGAGGTCCGGCGCGGGGCCTGAAGCAGGCTGTCGGCGGCCAGCGCGCCCTCGACCGGGCAGAGCCAGCGCAGTACCGGCCGCAGCAGGCGCGCCAGCCACGTGTCCGGCAGCGGATGCATGGCTTTCAGCAGG
>CAZIRH010000207.1:1394-8491 GCA_964541065.1 uncultured Solibacteraceae bacterium | reverse complement strand
GCCAGGTAGCGCTGGATGATGGCCGGCGTGCACCGGCACTCGCGCCCCGCGTCGCTGTGATACCCGCAGGGACACCCGTGCAAGTAACGACTGCACCTTGGAGCGAAGATACCGGGCCCCAGCCAGGAGGGCTGCTAGCCGCGTGCTGCTGCTGCTATGGGCAACACAGGCCCTTCTGAATCAGTGAGTTAGAAAGTCCATCCCATTGAGTTCACCGGGAGGACTCACCGCGCCACACGGGTGGACCCCCGCCCTTCACGCGTTTGCCAAGCGATGGTTGTGGCCTCTTGCACCAGACGGCAGATGAGCGCCAGGATCGCAGCGGTACTCTTCGGCCTGCCGCCGCCCGGTCGCGATCGCCAACGCCAACAGAGCCGGACTCCCGCCCGGTGCCACCCGACGACGATCTCGGGCTTCACGATGTGGAGAACCTCTGCCCATCGGGGCCAGGCGCATCGACGTGTCTTTCAGAACAACCGGTCGAGGCCGTTCAATTTCGGGCGAGAACGTTTCAGCTCTGCTCGGCGACCTGCTGTCGCAAGGCGAGGGCTTCCAGGGCGGTGTGGCCCCGACTGCGGAAGAAGACTCGCAGTGCGGCCGGGAGCGCAAGGATGAATTCGGCCATGAACTCACGGTGGTACCATGCCGTAACGTCGCTTCGGCAGGCCCACGGCTTCAAACCGCAAGTCGCTGATTCCAGAACATCATGGAGTTTCGGCTACACACAGGAGCCTCTACGGAGCCCCGGCCGGACAGACTCCCCGGTTTAACCCGGCCGCATCCTTTTGGGTATTATGTGTCAAGTCATGCTGCTTCACGATATCCGGTATGCGCTTCGCGGCTTCCGCAAGGACCCCGCCTTCACGGCTGTGGTGGCGGTTTCGATCGCGCTCGGGATCGCGGCCAACACGACCGTCTTCAGCATGGTGAACGGCATGCTGCTGGGCGCCCTGCCGGTGCGCGACCCGGGCGGGCTGTACGGTTTTTCGGGCGGGCGCACGTTCCCGTATCCCGACTACCGGGACTTCCGCGAGCAGTGTGGAGCGGTGTTCGAGGGCCTGGCGGGGCACTTCCCGCTGGCGCCGGCCAGCCTGGCGGGTGGGGGCTCGGCCGAGCGGGTGTGGGGGCAACTCGTATCCGGCAACTACTTCCAGGTGACGGGCGCGCCCATCGTGCTGGGCCGCGGCATCACTCCCGAGGACGATGCGGTTCCGGGGCGGAATCCGGTGGTGGTGCTGGGGAGCGCGCTGTGGCGGCGCCGGTTCGGCGCCGAGCAGTCGGTGATGGGCAGGACCGTCCTCTTCAACGGCCGGCGGTACACCGTGGTGGGGGTGGCGGCGCCCGGGTTTTACGGCACCGACCGGGGCATCGTCTCGGAGTTCTGGGCGCCGCTGGCCATGACCTCGGACTTCACGCCCGAAATCATGAAGGACAAAGAGAGCCGCGACGCCCACTGGATCGTGATCAACGGCAGGCTGCGGAGGGGAGTGAGCCGCCAGCAGGCGGTGGCCTCGATGAACGTGGTCCACGCGCGTATCCATGAGAGCTACCACAAGGGCCGGCGACGCGAGCCCGTCACCCTGACCGCAGCCGGCGGGATTGTGGGCGGGGAGCAGTACGTCGCCGGCTTCATGACCTTGCTGATGGTGGTGGTCGGCCTGGTGCTCCTGGTGGCGTGCGCGAACGTGGCGAACCTGCTGCTGGCCAGGGCGGTCAGCCGCCAGCAGGAGATCGGCATCCGCCTCGCGATCGGCGCGGGCCGCGGCCACCTGATCCGGCAATTGCTGACAGAGAGCGTGCTGCTGGCGGGCCTGGGCGCGGCGGGCGGCTTCGTGGTGGCGTTCTTCGCGGCGCGAGCGATTTCCAGCTTCCGGCTCCCCATTCCGATTCCGATCGCATTCGACCTGACCCCGGACCACCGCGTGCTCGCATTCACCGCCGCGCTGGCCGTCTTCACCGGCATCCTGTTCGGGCTGGCGCCGGCGCTCGCCGCCAGCCGCCCCGATCTGGTCTCGACCCTGAAGAACGCCGGCCCGGGCTTCGGCCGGTTCCGCCGCTTTGGGTTGCGGAACCTGCTGGTGAGCGTGCAGGTGACGCTGTCGGCGGTGCTGTTGATCGGCGCGGGCCTGTTTCTGCGCAGCCTGCAAAGCGCGGCCTCGATGGATCTGGGCATCCGCCCGGAGAACGTGCTCATGATGGCCGTGGACCCCAAGACCAACGGCTACTCCGAAGAGCGCGTGCGCGAGTTCCTGCGGCAGCTCGAAACGCGTGTCACGGCCTTGCCCGGCGCGCGCTCGATGGCGGCAGTAAACATCCTCCCGCTGAGCCTGGCGCAAAACGGCGACGACTTCCGCGATACGTCCGCCAACCGCACCAAAGGCGTCCCCGCCAACGTGTTCTCGGTCACGGCGCGCTACTTCGAGACCATCGGGACGCCGCTGCTCGGCGGCCGTGATTTCAGGCCCGAGCGCGACCTCAACAACCCAGTCGTGGTGGTCAACCAGACGCTGGCACGGCGGCTGTTCGGCGACCAGGCTCCCATCGGACGGCGCATCGTGTCAGGGGGCGGAAAGAGCTACGAGATCATCGGCATCGCCGGGAACTCGAAGTCGGTCACGCTGGGAGAGGAAACCACGGCCTGCGTGTACCGGTTCTTGCCGCGGGAGCCGAGCGAAGTCCTGAGCCTGCTGGGACTGACGTTGCTGGTGAAGACCTCGGGCGATCCGGGGCGGATGATCCGTGCGGTGCGGGAGCAGATCGAGGCGCTGGACCCGCACCTGGCGGTGTTCAACGTGGACACGATGACCCACCACGTGGCGAAAGCGTTTCTGCTCCCACGAATCTGCGCCCTGCTGTTCGGAGTCTTCGGCCTGCTCGGCCTGACGCTGGCCAGCGTGGGCTTGTACGGCGTGGTGAGCTATTCGGTGCGCAGCCGCACGCGCGAGATCGGCATCCGCATGGCACTGGGCGCGCGCCCGGCGGGCATCGTGCGGCTGGTGGTGCAGCAGGGCCTGGCGATCGTCAGCGCCAGCCTCGTCCTCGGACTGGGGCTCGCGTTCGGCCTCAGCCGGTTCACGGCCAGCCTGCTGTACGGGATCAGCGCGACCGACGCCGCGACGTTCGTGGGCGTGCCGGTGGTTCTGCTGGCCGCGGCGCTGCTGGCGGTGCTGGGGCCGGCGCGGCGCGCCGCGTCGCTTGAGCCGATGAGCGCGCTGCGGTTCGAGTAAGCGCGCTGTCTGTAGTCAAAACCGGATTCGCGGTGCGGTGGAACGCCACGTGACAGCGAGAGGTTGCCGTGTGCGGCGCATTGGAGCTTGCCGAGCCAACACATTCTGCCGAGGATGACCGACCCAATCGCCTGCGAAACCGGCGCGGTGCCAGGCGACGACGGTCTCGGGCCTGACGATGACCAGGCCCTCGGCCCAGCTGGACCACACGCGGCGCAAGGTAGTCCAGAACAGCCGATCCAGCCGATTCAGACGGGGACGGGGCCGTTTCCGTTTGAGGACCGCAACCTGCTGTCGCAGGGCGAGGACTTCCAGGGCGGTGTTGCCCCGACTGCGGAAGAAGACTCGGACGGCGGCCAGGATCGAGAGAATGAATTCGGCCATGAACTGACCCTCGTAACATGGCGTGACGTGGCCCGAGCAGGCCAGCGGCTCCAAGCCGCAAACTGCTGATTCCAGAACACCACGGAGTTTAGGCTACACACAACACCAAGCCCTCAGCTCCAATACTCCCTGTCCAGGCTCCGGTACTGCACCGCCTCGGCCAGGTGCTTGGCGCTGACGGCTTCCTCGCCCGCCAGATCGGCGATGGTGCGGCCGACCTTCAATATGCGGTCATGAGCGCGGGCGGACAGGCCCAGGCGGCGGACGGCCATTTCGAGCGTGCGCTCGCCGGCTTCGTCCAGGCGGCACAGGCGGCGCAGCACACGCACCGGGATCAGCGCGTTGTAGTAGCCGCGCGCCTGCTGGGCGGCGCGGGCGTGATCGACGCGCGCGCGGATGTCCGCCGACGACACCCCGCCCTCAGAAGCTCGCATCTCCTTGAAGGCCACCGCGGGCACCTCGACGTGCAGGTCGATGCGGTCCAGCAGCGGCCCCGAGATCTTGGCCAGGTAGCGCTGGATGATGGCCGGCGTGCACCGGCACTCGCGCCCCGCGTCGCCGTGGTAGCCGCAGGGACAGGGATTCATGGCCGCCACCAGCATGAAGCTGGCGGGAAACGACAACGTCATGGCGGCCCGCGCCAGAGTTACCGAGCCGTCTTCGAGCGGCTGGCGCAGCAGTTCGAGCACGTTGCGGGGGAACTCGGGGAACTCGTCCAGAAACAACACGCCGTGGTGGGCCAGGCTGATCTCGCCGGGGCGGGGAATGCCGCTGCCGCCGCCGAGCAGGCCGGCGTCGGAGATGGTGTGGTGCGGCGCGCGGAACGGGCGCTCGGCTAGCAGGCTCGCGCCCGGGGGCAACACGCCGGCCACGCTGTGCACCTGCGTGGTCTCGATGGCCTCGGCGAAGGTCAGCGGCGGCAGGATCCCGGCCAGCCGCTTGGCCAGCATGGTCTTGCCCGAGCCCGGTGGGCCGATCATCAGCACGTTGTGGCTGCCGGCCGCGGCCACCTCGAGGGCGCGTTTGGCGGTGGTCTGCCCGCGCACGTCGCGGAAGTCGGCGGTGGCGCTGTCGGCTTCCAGCAGCGCCTGGACTCCGGGCAGCACGCGCGAAAACCGCTCCGGCTCGTTCACCAGGGCCACGGCTTCGGCCAGGTGCCGGACGCCGAAGACGTTGACGCCCTCGACCACCGCGGCCTCGGCCGCGTTCTCGGCGGGCACCGCCAGGTTCGGGATGCGCTCGCGGCGCGCGCAGACGGCCATCGAAAGCGCGCCACGCACCGGCCGGATCGCCCCGTCCAGCGACAGCTCCCCGGCGAGCAGGTAGTTGTCGGTCGAGCGCACCACGCCCATGGCACCCAGGATGCCCAGGGCCATCGGCAGGTCGAAACCTGCGCCTTCCTTGCGCAGGTCGGCCGGGGCGAGGTTGATGGTGATGGCCTTGCTGGGGTAGCCGAAGCCGGAGTTGAGCAGCGCCGACTTGATCCGCTCGCGGCTCTCGCGCACCGCCGTGTCCGGCATGCCCACGGTGACGAAGTCCCGCGTGCTGCCCGACGGGTACATGTCCACCTCGACATCGATGAGGTGGGCTTCGATGCCGTACAGGGCGGCGCTGCGCGTGCGGAACAACGCCATACGCCGTTTCAGTATACTCGGGGCGGGCTTTTCCGCGCCGCACCCCGCCGCCCGGAATTTTTGTCTTTCCCTGAGGGGTCCGCTGGTGGTAAAAACATATTGATGGGGTTCTGTTCGGCTGCCGGCTGTGGAAATTCGCCGGGCGCGGCGCGTGGGATGTTGCCAGCAAAGGGTTTCTCGCCCGCCCGGCCGCCAGGAATCTCCACAGGGTCTCCCACAGCGTTTTCAGAGGCCAAGCCGGACAAAGCACGGCATCGAAAAAAACTTGGCGGCGCCGCCCCGGAAGCGGCTAAGGTAAGGTGATCGTCATATGGCCTCCGCCGACCTGATCCTGGAAAGAGGACTTCCGGTCAACCTCGACGCCGAGCGCTACGCGCTGGGCGCGATCCTCCTGGACGACTCGCTGTTCGTGCAGGTGGCCGGGGCGCTTCAGGCCGACGACCTCAGCCTGGAGAAGCACCGCCGCATCTTCAGCCGCATGGCGGAGCTGCACGAGCGCGGCGAGAGGATCGACCGCATCACCCTGGCCAACGAGCTGATCAAGCACAACCAACTGGAGTCCTGCGACGGCCTCAGCTACCTGATCTCTCTCGACGAGGGGCTGCCGCAACTGGCCAACCTGGAGGGCTACGTCCGCATCGTCAGGGACAAGGCCATGTTGCGGAGGATGATCTTCGCGGCGCAGAAGGTCATGGACCGCTGCATGCTGGGCGAGGAGGAGCCGGAGGTCATCCTGGCCAGCGCCGAGGAGACGCTGCTCAACCTGAGCCAGTTGCGGGTGAACGCCGGCCTGCTCTCGCCCCAGGAGATCATCGACGAGCAGGGCGGAATCAACGAGTTCCTGGATCCCGGCAAGCGCCTCAAGGGGCTGGGCACGGGATTCGTGAAGTTCGACGAGCTGACCGGCGGATTGCGCGCCGGCGACCTGATCATCGTGGCCGCCCGTCCCTCCATGGGCAAGACCGCCCTGGCGCTGAACATTGCGCAGCACGTCGCCATGGGCAAGCACCCTCAGACGGTGGCCCTGTTCTCGCTGGAGATGTCCAGGGAGTCGCTGCTGGCGCGCCTGCTGTGCGCCGCGGCGCGCGTGGACGGCCAGAAGTTCCGCGCCGGATTCCTGAACGCCGACGACCGGCGCCGGCTCAACGTGGCGGCCCAGCAGCTCGCCGAGGCGCCCCTGTTCATGGACGACACCGCGGCCGCCAACCTGATGGACATGCACGCCAAGCTGCGCCGCGTGAAAGCCGAGCACGGCCTGGCGCTGGTGGTGCTGGACTACCTGCAACTGATGGGCGGGCGCGGCAGGTTCGAGAACCGCAACCAGGAGATCAGTGTCCTGTCGCGCGGCCTGAAGATGCTGGCCAAGGAACTGAACGTTCCGGTGATGGTGATCTCGCAGTTGAGCCGCGCCCCGGAAATGCGCCAGGGGGATCGCCGCCCGCAGCTCAGCGACCTGCGCGACTCCGGCTCCATCGAGCAGGATGCCGACATGGTGTGCTTCATCTTCCGCGAGGAAGTCTACAAACCCGAGCGCGAGGACCTCCGCAACCAGGCCGAGCTGATCATCGCCAAGCAGCGCAACGGCCCCACCGGCGTCGCGCGCCTGGTGTTCCTGCGCCAGTACACCAAGTTCGAGAACCCGGTCGCCGATCTTGGGCCGGCGCCTCCGCCGCCGGCAGAGGAAGACGCCAGCGCGCCACCGTTCTGACGGCGCGGCCACTCCCTGGCGGTCACGGCCTGACTGAACAGTGTTGGTGCTAGGGTGGGTCTGTGCTCATTGGCTGCTGCGGGTGGCCCGAGGGGCGGACGGCTTACTACCAGCATTTCCCGGTGGTGGAGCTCCAGATCACCT
>CAZIRH010000207.1:0-1384 GCA_964541065.1 uncultured Solibacteraceae bacterium | reverse complement strand
TTCTACCAGCCGCCCTCGGTGGAACTGGCGCGGAAATGGCGCGCGGAGGCGCCGCCCGGGTTTCTCTTCACGCTGAAGGCCTGGCAGTTGATCACGCATGAGCCCTCCAGTCCCACCTACCGGCGCCTGAAGAAGCCCATCCCCGAGGCCGACCGCTGCGCCTACGGCTCGTTCCGCCCCACCTCGCAGGTGCGGGCTGCCTGGGAGACTACTCTGGCCATCGCCCGGGCCGTCGGTGCCCCTGCCATCGTCTTTCAGTGCCCCGCCAGTCTCCGGCAGACCGCCGAGAACATTCAGAACCTGGAGAGCTTTTTCCGCTCGATCGAGCGGGAGGATCGGCTGATCGTCTGGGAGCCGCGCGGGGAGTGGGAGCCCAGGGTGGTCGATGAGCTGTGCGACCGGCTGGACCTTGTCCACTGCGTGGATCCCTTCCGGGATGCGCCCGCCGGCAAAGGCGCGATCTACCTGCGGCTGCACGGGCGCAGCGGTTACCAGTACCAGTACACCGACGAAGAGCTGGACTGGCTCGACTCCCTGTGCTGGAAGTGCTTCATTGCCGGCCGGAACCCCATCTACGTGATGTTCAACAACTCCTTCATGAAGCAGGACGCCCTGCGATTCTCGGGTTCCTCGGAAGGCCCGGGCTGATCGGGCCGTTCGAGTGAAAATCTCCCGCCCTTGACGGTCGTTAACAGTTGTGAAGGGCACGGGAGAGATGATCGGCACCCCTCCGACGGCGGCCACCCGGCGGCGCTACTTGCGGGACCTGGTGGCTGCCCTCGAGCAGCGCCTGGCCGGGCTCGTCAAGCTGATCGGCGAGGCCGAGTTGCAGGCGGACTCGATCTGGGCGGACCTGCGCCAGATCAAGAAGTTTCTCGAGGAGGGGGCGCCCGTTCAGGTGAAGGAGAAGATCGAGACCCTCGCGGCGGAGGCCCTGCGCAGGGCGGCTGCCGCGGGCGTGCGCTCGCTGCTGATCCGCCCGCTGCCCGGAGGCGCCAAGGAATTCAAGATCGACAACGGCAAGCCCTTCGCGCTCCCGCCCGTGCTGGCCGAGCTGCTGACCATCCTGGCGGGGGACGCCGGCCCCGGCGAAGACGGCCTGGTGACCTGGAAGACCCCGAAGGAGGTGGCCAACGCGCTGGGCCAAAAGGCCGGCCGGTCCTACACCAGGGCGGCGGTCAACCGCAAGCTGTGGTGCCTCAAGCAGGCCCTCAGCCGGCGCGGCGTGAACCCCTATCTGGTCCAGACCCACCGGCGCCTGGGCCGGCGGTTCGCGGTCCGGCCGCAATAGCCCGGGCGGGGCCGGAGACGCCGGGGGCGGCAAGCTGAAGCTTGCGCTACTCTTCCAGTTGCCGGAACCGGGCGGCAGCCGCGTAGACGTGAA
>CAZIRH010000206.1:0-8532 GCA_964541065.1 uncultured Solibacteraceae bacterium | reverse complement strand
CCTCGACGGAGTAGGGAATCAGGACCGCGTCCTGGTAGACCCGCAGCATCCGCTCCGCCAGGCTGGTCTTGCCGTTCCCGGTCGGCCCGTACAGGAACATCGAGGCTTGCGAGACCAGAGCCGGCCCCATCTGGTCGAGAAACGCGTCGCTCAGCACCAGGTCGGAGAACGCCTGCCGCAGGATCCGCCGGTCCACACGGACTTTGGCCGCCTGAGCCTTGGCCGCGGAGTCGTAGTCCTCCAGGGAGACCGGCGCCGCTCCCGCATAGTGGCAGATTCGGTAGCGGTCCGCCGCCACCGCCCGGCCGGCGTTGGTGAGCGTGAAGTTGTAATCGTTGCCGACCATCCCCTTCACCTCGACCAGTTGCTGCTTCCGCAGCTCCCGGAAGACGGACTCCACCACCGCGGTCCCGAGTTTCAAAGACTGGCTGAGGGACTGGAAGTTGCTCTCCCCGGCCAGGTACACGCGCCGCAGCACCAGGTCCGTCACCACGCTGCGCGGGATGCGCAAGGCCTCTACGCTTTCCGGCTGGGGCGGACAGTAGGCCGGCCGGGCTATCGCCACCGGAATCATCGCCGTCTCACCTCCCGAGATCGAGCTTGAAGCGACAGAGCCTATCTCTGCCGGGCGGGCGCCTTGGAGGATTCCCTGGCCAGCCGCACTCTGGCGCCTTCGAGTTTCTTCTGGATTTTGGCCACTTCGCCGGGCTCGTGTTCGGCGCGCGAGGTGGCCTCCCATTCTCTGAGCGACCGCTCCCACTGGGCAATGGCTTCCTTGAGCTTGCCCCGCTCGAAGCACACGTCCCCCAAGTGATCGTGCACCACGGGATCGCGTGACACGCGCTGGATGGCCAGCCGCAAGTAGTTCTCCGCTTCCTCCAGGCGGCCCATCTGGAACCTCACCCACCCCAGGCTGTCCAGGAAAGCCCCGTTGTGAGGCTCCAGCTCCACGGCACGGCTGATGAGCCGGTCCGCCTCCGGGAGCCGCAGGCGGCGGTCCGCCAGCATGTACCCCAGGTAGTTGAGGGCCGAGGCGTTGTCCGGGTTGATACTCAGCACCTGGCGGAACTCGGCCTCCGCCTCCGCCAGTTGCTTCCTCTTCTCGTACATGGCCCCGCGCATGAAGTGGACGGTTTCCTTCTCGTCTTCGGTCTGCGACAGCTTCTCGGCGGCCTCCAGGGCCGTGCTCACGGAGGCGTAGTCCCGGGCCTTGTCGTAGATTTGCGCCAGGGCCAGGTGGGTCTCCCGATCACTCCTGCCGTCGAACAAGCGCTTGACCTCCCCTAGCGCCTGCTCGCTCTTGCCCACGTCGGCCAGCAGGGAGGCGCGCACCAGCGTCAGCGTGCGATCACCAGGGTACCGGCGCGCGGCCGCCTCGGCTTCCTGCTCCGCCTTGGCGAACTCCTTCGCCTGGCGGTAGGTGTCGATGATTTGCGCCGCCACTCTGGCCCCCAGGTCCGGGTCGAGCTCGGCCATCTGCTGGAAAGTCTCCACCGCCTGGGCGTACTGCTCGCTGGCGCGCTCCAGCAGGGCCAGTCTTTCCAGCAGGATCACGCGATTGCCGCGCTCCGCGGCGCTGTATGTCTTCTTGGCCGTGGCTTCCAGAATCTCCTTCAACCGCGCGATGGCCTCCCCGTTCTTGCCCTCGGCTTCCAGCAGGTTGATTTCGTTGAAGCGGACGTCCAGGCTGTCGGGATCCAGCGCCTTGGCCCTCTCCTGGGCCGCCCGCGCCTGCTTGTGGTCCCGCGTCTGGCGGTAGAGCTGCGACAGGCGCAACTCCAGGTGGGCGTCCTTGGGATCGGCGGCCGCCAGCTCCCGGTACAGTTTCAGGGATTCATCCAGCTTCCCGGCCAGCAACAGGTACTCGGCCAGGTCCCGCTTCAGCTCGCCGTCCTGGGGCGCCATCTCGACCGCGCGGCGCGCGGCCTCCGCCGCACCGGCGTAGTCCCGCCGCTGCTCGTAAGCGCCAGCCAGGGCCCGCAGGACGCGCGGGCTGGCATCCACCTCCGACAGGCGCCGCCACATCTCCAGGGCCGTCTTGGTGTCTCCCAGGTCCGAGTACAACGTGGCCAGCCCCGACAGCGCGTATCCGCTCTTCGGATCCAGTTCCAGCGCCCGCTTGTAGGCTTTCTCGGCCTCCGGAGAGTTCTGGGAGATCCTGGAGAGCCGTCCCAGCATCAGCCAGGCATCCAGGTCCTTGTCGTCCTTCTCCGTGATCTTGCGGTACTGCTCGACCGCCCGGCGCAGCATGTCTTCGTTGACCCGGCCCTGCTGCGCCTCTCCGATCAGGCGGGTGTAGATCCGGCCTAGCATGCGGCGCGCGTCCAGGTTCTCGGGGTTCTGGCGCAACATCTCTTCGGCTTCGGTGACCGCGTCGCGCAACCGCCCCGATTGCATGTACAGGTCGCTGAGCTCTTCCATCAGCAAGCTGGCCCCGGGATCCGCTTTGAGCGCCTGCTTGTAGTGCTCAATGGCCTTGGTGACGTACTCCCCGCGGTAGCCCTGGGACGCGGCCAGTTCCGCGTACACGTGTCCCATGGCGAAGTTGTAGTAGGCCGCCGCCTGGTTATCGCTCTGGGCCCCCGCCGCAGGAGCGCCCTTTTGCGCCTGCGCCGCACCCACGGCCAGGCAAATCGCCCACACTATTCTCGGGACTGAGGTCATAGGGCCCGCCGTCTTGCGGTTCTTCAGGATGCCGTCCCCCTGCGCCGCACGGTTCTCCCCCTACAGTATAGCGCCCCCATCCCTGCTTTACACTGTTGGAGGATGGAACGCGCGGGCGCCGCCCTGGTGGCCATCGTCGGGCCAACCGGCTCGGGCAAGAGCGAGCTGGCCTTGCGGCTGGCCGGGCACTACCGCGGCGAAATCGTCAACTGCGACTCGCTCCAGGTCTACCGCTACATGGATCTCGGCACCGCCAAGGTGCTCCCCGACGACCGGCGGGGCATCCCGCATCATCTGGTGGACATCGCTAGCCCGGACGAGGTGTTCACCGCCGGCGAATACGCGCGCCGCGCGCGTCCGCTGCTCGAGCAGATCGCCGCTCGCAACGCCCTGCCCCTCGTGGTGGGAGGGACAGGACTGTATTTGCGTGCGCTGCTCGAGGGCTTGTTTCCCGGGCCGGCTCGCGATGCCGCGCTGCGCGCGCGCCTGGCCGCCCGCGAACACCGGCGGCCCGGTTCGCTGCACCGTCTGCTCGCGCGCTTCGACGCGGACGCCGCCCGGCGAATCCATCCCCGCGACGCCCAGAAACTCGTCCGCGCTCTCGAGGTGTGCCTGCTCACGCGCCGCCCGCTGTCCTCCTGGCTGGCCGCGGGACGCCAGCCCCTGCGCGGATTCCGTGTCCTGAAGATCGCGCTGGACCCGCCCCGCGAAGCGCTTTACCGCCGGCTCGAGGTGCGCTGCGAGCGCATGTTCGCGGCCGGACTGGTCGAGGAGGTCCGCCGCATCCTGGAACTGGGCTTCCCGGCCTCCTGCCAGCCCCTCGAAGCCCACGGATACCGCCAGGCCGTCCAGTTGCTCCGCGGCGAGCTCAGCCTCCAGCAGGCCCTCTGCTTGGCGCAGCGCAACACCCGCCGCTACGCCAAACGCCAATGGACCTGGTTCCGCCACGAGCCGGACGTGGTTTGGATCAAGGGGTTTGGCGATGAACCTGATACACAGCAAGCCGCCTTCCAGTTGATCGCCGGCTTGCTGAGTCGGCCCTGAGGTTTTTTCGTTACCCGGCGGAACATTTCCGCCCTTGCCCCGTCTGTTCCCTATGGCGGGCCCACCGGCACGCCAACCATGACGCATCCCAGGATGCTTTCAACTGACCAGTTCGGGAGAATCCATGACGAAGAGGCTTTGGTTTGTCTTTCTGGTTTTGGCGATCTCGGTCGCCTGCGCGAAGACCTACACGGTGACCTTGTTCCAGCCGTCGGTCGTCGCCGGCACCGAGCTGAAACCGGGTGAGTATCAACTTGAGCTAAAGGACACCACGGTGGTGCTGAAGAGCGGCAAGCAGTCGGCTCAGACCTCCGTGAAGGTCGAGACCTCCGAGAGCAAGTTCGGAACCACTGCGGTGCGTTACGCCAGCGGCGAGGACAGATCCAAGATCCAGGAGATCCGCTTGGGCGGCACCAAGCTGAAGCTGGTCTTTAATTAGGCCTCCTAACCCCCCTGGGAGCCGCCGCCCGCACCAAGCGCGGGCGGCGGCCCCCTCCTAACCACCACCAGTTCCACCTGATACACGCGATCGGGCAAGCTCTTGCCCGCCGAACCGCCTGCCGGTGTCGGCGGCCGCACTCACCCCCGTGCGCCGTCGGGGTATCGCTGTCTGCCGCCCCAAGCGGCCGGATCACATGCTAACGACTAACGTGCGCTTCGGGGGTTGCCAGGGGGGGCGCTCGGGTGTATATTCGACTTGTTCGGGGGTCCCAAGTGCAAGTTTCGGCCCGACACCCGCATGGCCAGAGGAGGGTGCTGTCCGTCGCCGCTTCAAGCCGTTCCGCACTGTTCGAGAAGGAGGGCAGCTCCGCATGCGCATGATGACAGTCCTGTTCCCGGTTCTCGTTGGCCTGTGCCTGCGAAGTCCGGCCCTTGCCCAGAACCCTTGCGAGGAGATCGGCTCGGACTGCCGGGTGATGACCGCGGCCGAAGTGAAGGCTCTGAAGGAGCGGTTCCTGGGCGTCAGGGCGGCCCTGCCGGTCCCGGACCCGGCCCGCTACGCGCACGACGGTGCGGCCGAGGCGAGCACCATGCCGTTCGTCGCGGAGACGGGCATCCCCGGCGCCGTGCCGAGCTACCGGTCCTGGCCGGCCGGCTGTTTCACCACGCTGGTTTGGCTCCGGCCGCACCCCCACCTAGTGGACAACGAGAACGGGAAGTGCGTGGACGTGACCGAGCCGGAGGCCGTCAACGTCGAGAGGCCTGCCAAGGCCTTCGCGCCGGTGAGGTCCCTTGAGCTCCTGATCTCCGGCCCGAGGGCCGAGGTCGCGGCGCTGAAGAAGATCGACCGCAGGGCCTTCGGAGGCGCTGCTCGGCGCGGTGGTGAAGTGAGGCAGTCGGTGGCCGGCGGGCGCCACGGCTCGCGCCATGACCGCGGCTGTGCCACGGACCCGAGGCTGTTCGCTCTCAAGACGGCGTGGCCCTCAGTTTCCGCGGCCGCGCTGTAGAGATCTGAGGAGGCAATCATGAGAACTCTGAGACATCCATGGGCGGCGACGATCGCGCTGGCGCTCGTGCTGCCCGCCGTTCCCCTCGTGGCCCAGGAGGAGGAGGGCCCGAAGCGGGCTGACACCCCCTACTTCACCGGCATGCCGAACTATCGCATTTACGAGGCCGACGACAAGGAGTTCGGCGCCTGGAACTTCTACAACGGGAAGACCTGCGTCACGGTCGAGGGGCGGAAGTTCCACCGCGCCCACATACTGAAGGAGGGGGCCAAGCAAGCGAGCGAGCTTCAGATCGTCCGCAATTACGCAACCGCGATCAAGAGCATGGGCGGGACGATCATCTTCGACGGCAACGAGGCGGCCTCCTGCGCGGAGAATGCCGGCTACCGCATGGTGATCGGGAAGGTCGCCAAGGGCAGCGACGAGCTCTGGGCCGAGATCGCTGCCTGGGGTGAGGGCGACAGCTACTCCATCACCGTGATCGTGAAGGAGGCGATGAGGCAGGACGTCACGGCGAGCGCCCTCTTCGAGGCGCTCAACCGCGAAGGACACGTCGCGCTCTACATCAACTTTGACACCGGCAAGGCGACCATCCGACCGGACTCGCAGCCGGTCATCGACCAGGTGGCAGAGATGATGCAGACCAACCCCGGACTGATGCTGAGCGTCGAGGGGCACACCGATAGCGTCGGGACGCCGGCCTCGAACAGAACCCTATCGGAGAACCGCGCGAAGGCCGTGGTGGCGGCCCTCGCCGCGAAGGGCATCGACGCAAAACGCCTGACGGCCCTCGGCTGGGGACAGGACAAGCCCGTCGCCGACAATCAGACCGAGGAGGGGCGCGCGAAGAACCGCCGGGTCGAACTCGTCAAGAGGTAGGTGGCGCGCGGCGCCGGCCGATCATGCCCGCGCGCCAGAGGCGATGATCACCAGGGCCGCGATCATCACCACGATGCCGGCGGCCAGGTAGGAGAAGGCCTGCCGCGGCGCGCCCTTCCACTCGCCCGTCACCAGGCCCCAGCCGTTGGCCATCAGCACCATCACCGTCATGAACAGCGCCCAGCCCACCGAGGGTCCCGACTGGCCCAGCTTGCTCGCTCCCACACCATAGAAGAACATCCCAAACAGCCACAGGAAGCCCATCACGGCGGCGTAGAGCGTGTAGCGCCAGCCCGGGACCGCGGTCTTCCAGGTGCGGTTTCGACCCAGCAAGTAGAGGCAGTAGCCGGCGTTGAAGAAGAAGCCCGCCGTGATAGCCACCGCCATGACGGCGATGGACGCCACGGCCGGACCAGCCCCCAGCCGGGCCGCCTCGTCCTGGATCGGCTTGCCGAAGGAGAAGCCGAAGTTGAACATCGGCGAGGCGATGCCCGAGGCGATGCAGATCGCCAGCCCGCGCCCGAAACCCCGGCCGCGCGTGGCGGATTCCTTCAGCGCTCCGGCCTTGGCGCACAGCACGATGCCGCCGATTACCGCGGCCAGCCCGGCGATCAGCAGCAAGCCCTGCGTGGTGGCCATCTTCTCCGGCTGGAGCACGGCCAGGGGCACTACTGAACCCAGCGCCGCAGTCAGCGAGATGATGATGGCGAAGCCCAGGGCAATGCCCACCCGCGCCACGCCCAGCCCGAACAGGACCGAGCCGATGCCCCAGCCTGCGCCGAACAGCGCCGTGCGGGCCACCACGCCGGAGCCGGCGCCGGCGTAGACCGCTCCGGGCTCCGGAACCAGCAACGCCACCAGCAACCACGGAAAGACAATCATGCCGGCCACGGAGTACAGCAGCCAGCTCTTCTCCCAGGCCCAGCCGCGCATGTATTTCTGCGGCAGGGTGAAGCTGCCCTGCATCGCGCCGCCGGCAAACACCAGCAACACTCCCAAAAGCCAGTTCATTTGTGAACCTCCACGCGCAAACCATCTTTGGCAATCTCAAAATCGTACAACCTGCCGGGCCGCGAGCGCGCTCCGTCCGGCAGGCGCGCCCGCAGCGCCGCGGCCGCCTCCGGGTCCCTGGCCAGCAGCAAGAGGAACCCGCCGCCACCCGCGCCGGCGAGCTTCGCCCCCGCCAGCCAGGGGCGGCACTCGCCGAGCACCGCGTTGATCGGGGCGTTGGTGGTGTGGGGATCCAGCACCTGGTTGAGCTCCCAGTGACGGTCCAGCAGCCGCCCCAGGTGGTCCCACTCGCCCTCGCGCAGGGCAAAGGCCATCTCGCGGGCCAGCGTCTTGATGCTATGCAGCACCTGTACCGCTTCTGTCTCCCGCGCCAGGTATCGGCCCACCACCTGCCGCAGGAGCTCTTTGGCCATGCGCCGAATGCCCGTGTAGTAGAGCACCAGCCGCCGGCAGAACTCCGCCTCGCGCTCCGGTGACCAGCCTACGGGCTCGACCCTCAGACGCTGGCTCAGCCCGGGGCCCGAGCTGACCAATTTCGCTCCCGGGAAGATCCCGCCGGCCTGGTCCTGCCAGCCGCCGCCGGTGGTCATGTGCTGCTCGAGGCGCATGACGTGGTCGCTGAGTTCGTTCGGAGATAGCTCGACGCCCAGCATTTCGGCCAGCGCGCGCACCAGTGCGGCGGCCAGAATGCTGCTAGTGCCCAATCCGGAGCCCATGGGGAGGCTGACCGAGGTGCGAATCTCCAGGCCGCCGCCGCAGCGCTCGAGCGCCGACCGCAAAGGCTCGCCCGGCCGGGTAACCCCGGCCACCTGAAGGGCGGCGCGGTGGAGGGCGAACGTGCTGCCGGCTTCGAGGGGCTCGAGCAGCGCCTCAGTCGAGTCGAACCCGGCGGCCTCACCGCTGTCTTCCGAAACGCACTGCACCAGCGGCTCGGCCAGGCGGCGGAGGGTGGCGCGGATGGGATACTCGAAGTGTGAAGCCGCCGGCTGACCGGCGGAACCGCCTGCTCCGCCGAGCGCGAGGGCGACATTAAGCACCGTCCCGCCCCAATCCAGGCAAAACGGCGGCGTGTCCGACCAGCCGCCGCCCAGGTCGATGCGCGCCGGCGCCGCCACGCTGACCGCTTGATGCCGCCACCGCCACTCGCCAGGCGCCAACTCGCCCTGCCGGATGCCCGCTCCCACGGCCTGCGCCACGCAGGCGAAGGCCGCTTCGCGCTCGCGCTCGGCCTCCCCCGCCAGCCCCGCCTGGCCCAGCAGGAGGCTGGCCTGGAAGTGACGGCTGCCCGCTTGCGTCGGGGCGGCGGCGCGAATGCTCTCGGCGTGCGCGGCCAGGGCGCGTCCGGCGGCGGCCAGCGGGCGGATGCCGGGAGCGTGCGCCAGCAGCGGGCGTATGTCGGCTCCGTCGGCAGCGAGCGACACGGCGGTGCTTTGCCAATGCGCGTCCAGGCGCCGGGTGCGCGCGGCAGCCAGCGCCTGGCTGTCCA
>CAZIRH010000205.1:0-8611 GCA_964541065.1 uncultured Solibacteraceae bacterium | reverse complement strand
TGTGTTTTCGCATCATCGGACGAAGCAACCAGGGTAGCACAGCGCGACACAGCCGCAGCCCAGGCGGTGGGGCAGCTCCCGGAGCCGCAGGCCGACCCTCAGGGTCGGCCAAGCACCGGCCAGGGGCCGACCGCCGTAGAGGCAGCCCCCCGCCGACGGGGCCTAATCCAGGTGGAAAACCTCTTCCAGGCGCAGCAGGCCCTCGTCGGGACGGCGGCCAGCGAGTTCCTCGAAGAAGGGCCCCATCTCGCGCTGCCAGCGGGCGTTGACCTCGCGCGCGGCCATGCCGGCGCGCGCCTTCTCGAAATCGGGCGTCTCCAGATAGCCCACCAGCAGGCCGTCCTCCCGCAGGAACAGCGAGTAGTTGCGCCAGCCGGTCTGGCGGAGGGCGGCGAGCATCTCCGGCCACACGGCCTGGTGACGCTCCTTGTACTCCGCGAGCCGCTCGGGCTTCACTTGGAGCAGAAAGCACACACGTTCCATCTGCCACCTCCCACAAGCCACCAGCTACATGCTACACGCTACAGGCCTAAATGAACAACGGCGCGGCCACCAGCGTGATGGTGCTCAATAGTTTTATTAACACATGCAGCGACGGCCCGGCGGTGTCCTTGAACGGATCGCCCACCGTGTCGCCCACCACCAGGGCCTTGTGGACATCGGAACCCTTGCCGCCCAGCTTGCCCGTCTCGACGTACTTCTTGGCGTTGTCCCAGGCGCCGCCGCCATTGTTCATCATCAGGGCCATGAGGATGCCGGCGATGGTGCCCACCATCAGCAGGGCGGCCACCGCCATCGCGCCCACGGGGAGCCCGGAGGCCGTCACGCCGAAGCTGCGGAAAAGCAGGCCCACCGCCACGGGTCCGACCACCGGCAGAACCCCCGGCAGGACCATGGCCTTGAGGGCGCCCTTGGTGGCGATATCCACGCAGGCGCCGTATTCGGGCTCGGCGGTGCCCGCCATGATGCCGGGGTTGGCGCGGAACTGGCGGCGCACTTCCTCGATGATGGTCTGGGCGACCCGGCCCACCGCGCGGATGGCAAAGGCGCTAAACAGGAACACCAGGGTGGCCCCGATCAGGGCCGCGGTGAACACGGGCACGTTGCCGAGGTCAATGACGAACTCGCCGATGGTGCGGCCCAGATGCGCCATTTGCTCCTTGACCGCGTCGATGTAGGCGGTGAACAGCAGGAAGGCCGCCAGCGCGGCGCTGCCGATGGCGTAGCCCTTGGTGAGGGCCTTGGTGGTGTTGCCCACCGCATCCAGCCGGTCGGTGCGCTTGCGGATCTCCTCGGGCTGGTGGGACATCTCGATGATGCCGCCGGCGTTGTCCGTGATCGGCCCGAAGGTGTCCATGGCCAGGATGTAGGCGCAGGTCGAGAGCATGCCCATGGTGGCGATGGCGGTGCCGTAGAAGCCCGCCGCCACCGGGTCCACGCCCGGCAGGCCCGCGTGGAAACCCAGGAAGTAGGAGCCCAGGATGGCCCCCGAGATCGTCAGCACGGGCAGCCCGGTGCACTCCAGGGCCACCGAGAAGCCGGTGATGATGACCGTGGCCGGCCCGGTTTTGGCGCTTTCGGCGATCGAGCGCACGGGCCGGAAGCGGGACTCGGTGTAGTACTGCGTAATCCAGACGAACAGGAAGGCGGTCACTATGCCGACGATGCCCGCGGCGAACAACATCAGGTTGCCGCCCAGCAGCAGCTTCACCGCCACATAGAAGCCGATCATGGCCAGCACGGTGGTCACGTAGTAGCCGCGGTTGAGCGACTGCATGGGGTCCTCGTCGCCCTTGACCCGCACGATCAGCACGCCCACGATCGAGGCGATCAGACCGAAGGCGCGGGCCATGAGCGGGAACAGCACGCCACCGATGCCGAAGACGGGGTAAAGCGCTACGCCCAGGATCATGGCGCCGATGTTCTCGGCGGCCGTGGATTCGAACAGGTCGGCGCCGCGGCCGGCGCAGTCGCCCACGTTGTCCCCCACCAGGTCCGCTATCACCGCCGCGTTGCGGGGATCGTCCTCGGGAATGCCGGCTTCCACCTTGCCCACCAGGTCCGCGCCCACGTCGGCGGCCTTGGTGTAGATGCCGCCGCCCAACTGCGCGAACAGCGCCACGAAGCTGGCGCCGAAACCGAAGGCCACGATCTGGAAGGGCACCAGCTTGACGTTGGCCAGGCCGTCGAAGAACCAGAACAGCCCGCCCACGCCCAGCAGCGACAGCGCCACCACCCCCAGGCCGGTCACGGCGCCGCCGCGCAGCGCGATCTGAAGCGCGCGGCTCAAGTCCGTGCGGGCGGCCGAGGCGGTGCGGATGTTGGCGCGGATCGAGACCCACATCCCGGAGAAGCCCGCCGCCAGCGAGCAGATGGCGCCCATGACGAAGGAGATGGTCATGCGCACCGCCAGCGTGGCGTCATTCTTGCCCAGGAAGTAGCCCAGGTAGATGATCACCGCCAGGGCCACCGCCAGCGTGATGATCGTGGTGTACTGGCGGTGCAGGAACGCTTCCGCGCCCTGCCGGATGGCATTCGAGATCTTCTGCATCTCGGGGCTGCCGGTGTCCTGCCGCAGCACGTAGCGGGCGAACAGGTAGGCCACCACCAGCGACAGCAGGCTGATGCCGAGCACCAGATAAAGGTACCCGTGCCCGGCCTGATCCACGGCGCCCGCCTGGAGCCATAGCGCGAACGCATCAGTTGTGCAAGGCATGTGCTAGAAACCTCCTGGAACCTTGGGAAACCGCCCTCGCGCGGAGGGCGATCCTGCCAATCTAGGACAACAGGACTCGAAATGGCTGTGTTGCGGCCTTTCGCTGTTGAACCCTCCACCATACCGCGGCGGGACGCGGCGGCACAAGACACGCGGGGTCACTGCCCGCTGTCCACCGGCCGTGGTAGAACTCAAAAGGCCCATATGGACGACCTAAGCCTGACCACCCTGGAGCGCTACCGCGGCTGCCTGCTCGGACTGGCCGCAGGAGATGCACTCGGCAGCGCCATAGAGTTCCAGTCGCCCGGCAGCTTCATGCCGCTTACGGATATGATCGGAGGGGGACCGTTCAAACTCCAGCCCGGCGAGTGGACCGACGATACCTCCCTGGCGCTGTGCCTGGCCGAGAGCCTGCTCGAGCGGCAGGGTTTCGACCCCGTCGATCAACTGGAACGCTACGTGCTCTGGTACCGGGAGGGGCACTTGAGCAGCACGGGCGCCTGCTTCGACATCGGGGGCACGACCCGGCGCGCGATCGAGCGGTTTGAGCGCACGCGGGAGCCCTTCTGCCCTCCCGGCGAGGCGCGGTGGGCCAGCAACGGGTCGCTGATGCGGCTGGCTCCGGTGCCCATGGCGTACGCGCGGCGCCCGGCCGAGGCCCTCAAGCAGGCCGCCGCCAGCTCGCGCACCACGCACGGCGCGACGGTGGCGGTCGATGCCTGCCGGTACCTGGCCGCGCTACTGGTGGGGGCTCTGGCGGGGACGCCCAAGCAGCTCCTGCTCGCCCCCGGCTACGCCCCTTGGCCGGGCGGCTGGCAGACCCAGCCGCTGGCGCCGGAGATCGACGAGATAGCCCAGGGCTCGTTCCGGCGCCGGCAGCCGCCCCAGATTGCGGGCACCGGCAATGCGGCGCGCTGCCTGGAGGCCGCCGTGTGGGCCTTCGACCGCACCGCGAGCTTCCGGGAAGGCTGCCTGCTGGCCGTCAACCTGGGCGACGATGCGGACACCACGGGCGCCGTCTACGGGCAACTGGCCGGGGCCCTCTACGGCGCGCAGGGCATTCCCGCCACGTGGCGGGAGCGGCTGGCGCGGCGCGAGCTGATCGAAGCCCTGGCCGAGGGGCTCTACCGGCTCAGCCTGGAGCTGGGGCCTCTGCCCGTCGCCTAACAGCCGCGCACAAGTAGAGTGACATGTTCCCTCGTGGCGCACGCTTTAGCGTGCCGCCGCAGGCTTCAGCCTGCGGTGAACGGGAGACGGCGAGCTGAAGCTCGCCGCAGCACGCTAAAGCGTGAGAGTTGTCCAATGCAAGATGATCCTGAAATGAGGGGCTGGGGCAGCGCCTGGGGAGCGAGGCGAGTGAGGGGCGGGGCGGGCATCCTGCTAGGAGATGCAAGTCCGGATGCAGCACACCGAAGGATTGTCGCCCCGTCAGATGGGCGAGTTTTTGAAGGCCAGCCAAGCGCTGAGGTTCAGCGCCCAAGGCCGGGCGCAGGTCTATCAGCCCGCGGATAAAGTCCGCGACAGGCTGAAGCCGGTCCTAAACCTACTACGGGAATCCAAAATCGAGTCGCCCTTCCCGCCCCAGCTCTGAGCCCTCTCCCCGGCCCCGAGCTGGTTCGCCCACTCCCAGGGTCCTGGATTTCTCAGGAATTCTGCCGGGCCGAGGCGGGCCCAGGGGCCTCACACGTTGCCCTGGGGTTCACCTCAACCCCGCCCCCCACCACTTACGTCCCTGATGAAACTCGCGCCGGCCGCCGCCGTAATCCGTCCCCGGCGCTGTGCGCCCGCCACCGCGTTGGCCACTTCGTACACCCAAATCCCAGGCGCCATCGCCTCCGCGCTCTCCACCAGCGCTTGTTTCAATCCACGCGCCCCACGCGCCCTCTGGGCCCTGAATGACTTTTATGGTCAAGCGGGGCGCCCTCCGGGCCCGGCGGTTAGTAACGGTCAGCTCAGCCGCTTACCCGGCTTACACCTCCGTCCTATCTAAAAGGCAGCTCCCCTCAAATCTCCTGCGCCCACCACAGATAGGGACCGAACTGTCTCGCGACCTTCTGAACCCAGCTCACGTACCCCTTTAATAGGCGAACAGCCCAACCTTTGGGAGCGTCTACACCCCCACCTTATGGCAAAGCCGCGATGAGCCACCCGCCGAGGTGCCAAACCGGAGCGTCGATGTGAACTCTTGACTCCGATCAGCCTGTTGTCCCCGGCGTACCTTTTATCCCGCCGGCGAAGCCGGCTCAAGAGATGCCCGATGGCATTTCCCGCCGGAACCACCGGCTCACTAAGGCCTGCTTTCGCACCTGCTTGACTCGTTGGTCTCGCAGTCAACCTGGTTTATGCCTTTTCCTGCCCGCTCCCGCCGATCACCAACCTCGACGTAACACGCCTGCACTCACCCAGTCACCGGCTCAGAAAGGTACAGGTGTACACGTGGCGCCTGTGGCTTTTGCTTGATGCGTCTCTCCACGAACACGAGCCGGAACAGGGCCCCGATCTTATGTGTGATGGCCCCCACAGCCGCCCGCGAAGCGATCACGAGCCACCCGCACGCGACCTGGTCGCGCGGCTCAGGCGGCGCCCTCAGGAAACCGCCGTCCGTCCACCAACGCGTCTCAGCCACGGGCGTACAGCTTCGATCAACCCACCGAAACAGCCCTGCCGCCGAAATCTGCCAACCCAAGCTCCGCGCCAATCCGGGGCTGAACGCCAGCCACTGGGCACCCGGTGAGTCGAATTGCACTGCCACGTTTTGCACCACGACCGCGGGGGACTTTTCACGCAAATCCAGGCACGCGTATTCGCTCTCGTACGCGTGGGTGACAGTCGAGAAGAATGGCTCCCTGGGCCCGTCCGCTATTCTCAGGTCGCGACCCCCGATGGCGATGCTCCGCCGCACCTCGGTTTCCATCGCCCACTCCAGAGACTGGACATACCTGCACTCCGCCAGCACAACCCAATCCCCGACCCTCCGGGCGACCCCAGCATCCGATGCATCCCGCAGCCTCGTCATGAAGTCCAGGGCTACACCCCCCAGCGGACCTCCCGTCTTCAGAAGCGGAACCTCCGCTGGGCGCCCGGCCGGCCTGTGGCCCAGCATGGCCGGATCGTAGTACCGCAGCTCCCGATCCAGCCGCATCAGTTCCCCCTCCCCCAGGAACCCTGCGTCTGCCAGTTCTCCCACAACACGGAACAGGGCGCATCGCGCTAGTTGCGATCTCGGGCGCACAAAGGACAGCCTCAGCCCCGCGGAATCGAGCACGCCCCTGAGCCTTCTCTCGGCCTCCGCGGACCACTGGTTGGGCTCCGACCAGCTCCGCATAACCTCGACGGCTCTAACCAGCACTCCGTCCTCCGGCAGTCCTGCCTCCCTTGCGATCATCCGCAGGCTGTCGTCAAACGGTCGCACAATCCTCCAAGGATCCTCTGTGTCCGGCAACGGTTCTCCCGGCCTAGTTCCGCGTCTCCACCGGCCATGTGCACCCGCCCGAACGACACCCCGAAACGGTAAGCCGGTGGCGACGCCACGCGCTCCGCTTGAACGGTATCCGTTTCACCCAGCATCGCCTCGCTTCGCGTCGCCGCCTGCCTCACGGCGATACTCCGCGACTTGCGCAATTCCACCACGCTGCCCCGCAGTGCCCCCAGTACTCCGGCGTCTCGCTGTCCCACAAACTCCAGAACCTTGATCAGGTACTCCTGGCCCTGGCCGCCCGCCTCCAGCGCAACCTCCACGGCGTCCACCATCCTGCGCTCCCCTGCCAGTAGAAGCTCGGCGCAGCGCCGGTGCGCCGCCTGTGCGATGCAGCGCACCGGGTGTGAGGCGCAATTGACAATCAGATCGCAAATCGCCCGCGTGGCGCTATCCTCCGCACACTCCGACTCGAACCCTACCTCGTCTATCGAGGGCAAAGTCGCGCCCCCAAAGAGCTCCCTTACGTAGCCCTCAACCTGCCTCCAGACCTCCCTGAGCGGCGGGTCTTCACAGAGCAGCGGCACTATTGAGCGCAGGTTGAGCGCAATGTTCTGTGGATACGGATATTCCGACGTCAGCGTTCGCACCAGATCCTCGTGAGCCTTGGACCTCGCCCGTCCCGGATCAGCCTTGAGCAGGGCGCGGAAACCCTCCTGCTTTTCGCCACCCATCATCCGGTCCCACCCGTAATACTTCGCCGCCCCTAGCGCTTCTTCCCCGAGCGACCACCCCACGTAGTGGCCCGCTGTCCGTCTCAGCCGATCAACCAGTGGTGGCACGTTCCACGATTGAACCCACTCGAGGTCCATCGCGCCCCGCTGTCTCGCCCACAGGCCCAGCAGATGAGCGACTTCCGCGTCGTACTCCACGATACCGCCGCTCTTCTCGCGCGATATGGTCCAGACCGTCAATCAGAATGATCGCTTCCCGGCCGGTCTCCTTCCAATCGCGATTGAGCTGGGTGAGTTGGCGGTGAAAGCGTTCCAGCAGTTGAACTCGATCCAGCCCTGCCGGCCCCGGTCCCAGCCCGGAACCCCGCTCGCTCGAGCACCAGCACGACATCGTGCAGAAATGACACGGCTTCCCCTCGCAGTGCCCGCGGGTGCTGCGAATCCGGAACGAATGCGTGGTAACGGATCACGCGCTCAGGCCGCTTCCGGAGGACTTCCGTGAGAAGCGTGGACCTCCCCGACCCCGGCGTTCCGATCACAGCGATGTAGCCCCTCTCCGTTGAAGCCAACGCCGCTTCAACCTGTTCGCGCGTCTCCTGAATCGGTTCGTACAAGTCCTTGGGCACCGGGAACTCATGGACCGCCCGGAACTCGAAGCGCTGCGGCCATCCAAGCCGGCGCAGCAGCTCGTCGCGCCTGAGCTCGATCACGCGCTCCGGTCCCGCCACGGCCGCCAACAGCAGCTCAGAGATCTCCCGCAGGTCCCGTTCGACTTGAACCCGATCCGCCCCCGATGCCCCTGCCACGTCCGGCGGTCGGTAGTTGAACTCCAACTCGCAGTGCCTGGTGAACTCAGCGAACTCCTCCCCCGTCCGACCGCTCGCTGCTCGCAGGCACTCCCACGCGGCCTGCCACGGCCCCGCGATCTGCGGAACCCCGGCGCCCAGTCGCCTGGCGGCCTTCCCAGATCATTGAAGGAGAACGACCCGCCATCCCTCGCCCACTTCACCTGGTAAGCATCCACGCGCCCCGCGCCCGGGTCAGCGACGCGAATCCATTGCAGCCGATCCCCACCCAGCCCCTCCAGGATCGCGGCCGCTGACACTTGGCGGTACTCCGCGTAGTAACCACCTACCGCCCACCGTTCCGCAACTCCCCTCGCCCCCCTTGCGCTCCTCCCCCGCGCGCCAAAAAACAAAAACGGCCCGGGATCTCTCCCGGGCCGTTCACTCTTATTCTGGGCAACGTCCTACTCTCCCACCCGGTTGCCCGGGCAGTACCATCGGGGCTGAGGGGCTTAACTGCCGTGTTCGGGATGGGAACGGGTGTCTCCCCCTCGCTACAGTCACCCAAAAGACCTTTGAATACTGACCGGCCGCACGCGCCCCACGCGCCTTCTGTGCCCTGAATGAATTTTATGGTCAAGCCGAACGGGCGATTAGTAACGGTTAGCTCAACCGGTTACCCGGCTTACACCTCCGTCCTATCTAACTGGTAGTCTTCCAGTGCCCTTCTTACCCTCGCGGGTTGGGAGATCTAATCTTGGGGTGGGCTTCGCGCTTATATGCTTTCAGCGCTTATCCCGTCCGAACTTCGCTACCCAGCTATGCCGCGGGCGCGACAACTGGATCACAAGAGGTTCGTCCACCCCGGTCCTCTCGTACTAAAGGCAGCTCCCCTCAAATCTCCTACGCCCACCACAGATAGGGACCGAACTGTCTCGCGACGTTCTGAACCCAGCTCACG